>JBOICD010000111.1:0-9364 GCA_050739855.1 Pseudomonas sp. | reverse complement strand
GCCCGTACCTTCGGGAACGAAGGGCGCAACAGCGGGTGGGGCAAGCTCAGGGGCGAAGTCATGCGCTGATACTCCCATGCCATTGAAGGTTCATTAAATCAGCCTTTGTATACCTTCAGGTTGTCCGTCACTAAACAATCATCCGGCTACCCGCAGCCGTGCCGAGCGGGGGCAAATCTGCGACAATCGCAGCCCTTCCAATGCCGATCATGAAAAAGCAGGCTCACCTGCACGACTAAAAAGCCCCCATGACTGACCACGCTATCGATCAACTGCTGAAAAACCTCGACCACGCCATGATTGCCGAGCGCCATCGCTTGCGCCGGCAGCTGCATGAATTGCGCAAGCGCCCGGACGAGGCGAGGCTGGCCCAGTGGGTCGACAAGGTCCAGGCCTCCTGTGCCCAGGTCACCGCGCGCAAGGCCAGCGTGCCGAGCATCCGTTACGACGACAGCCTGCCGATCGCCGCCAAGCGTGACGAAATCAAAAAAATCCTGGCCGCGCATCAGGTGCTGATCATTGCCGGGGAAACCGGCTCGGGTAAAACCACCCAGTTGCCGAAAATCTGCCTGGAGCTGGGGCGTGGCCAGCATGGTCTGATTGCCCACACCCAGCCGCGGCGGATCGCGGCGCGCAGTGTTGCCACCCGGGTGGCCGAAGAGCTGGGCACGCCACTGGGGGCGCTGGTCGGTTACCAAGTGCGTTTTGAAGACCAGAGCGACGCCAATACCCTGGTCAAGCTGATGACCGACGGTATTCTCCTGGCCGAAACCCAGCACGACCGTTTTCTCGAACGCTACGACACCATCATCGTCGACGAAGCTCATGAACGCAGCCTCAACATCGACTTCCTGCTGGGCTATCTGAAGACCCTGTTGCCGCGGCGTCCGGATCTCAAGGTGATCATTACCTCGGCGACGATTGATCTGGAGCGTTTCTCCAAGCACTTCAACGATGCACCGATCATCGAAGTCTCCGGCCGCACCTACCCGGTGGAAACCTGGTACCGGCCATTGACCAGCGAGCAGGACGAAGAGGGCAACCGCGTCGAGGACGACCTCACGGTTGACCAGGCGATTCTCGCCACCCTCGACGAAATTGCCGCCCACGAGCGCGGCCAGGGCAAAGGCCCGGGTGATGTGCTGGTGTTCCTGCCCGGCGAGCGCGAGATTCGCGACGCTGCGGAAATGCTGCGCAAGGCGCAGCTGCGTCACACCGAGATCCTGCCGTTGTATGCGCGGCTGTCGCCAGCCGAGCAGCAGAAGATTTTCCAGTCCCACCCCGGTCGGCGTGTGGTGCTGGCGACCAACGTCGCGGAAACCTCGTTGACGGTGCCGGGCATCCGCTATGTGATCGACAGCGGCACCGCGCGGATCAGCCGCTACAGCTACCGCGCCAAGGTTCAGCGTTTGCCGATCGAGGCGGTGTCACAGGCCAGTGCCAACCAGCGCAAGGGCCGCTGTGGCCGGGTTGAACCGGGCATCTGCGTGCGGCTGTACAGTGAAGAAGACTTCAATGCGCGGCCAGCGTTCACCGACCCCGAGATCCTGCGCACCAACCTCGCGGCGGTGATCCTGCAGATGCTGCACCTGCGCTTGGGCGAGATCGACGCCTTTCCGTTTATCGAGCCGCCGGATGGCAAGGCGATCAGCGACGGCTTCAACCTGTTGCAGGAGCTCTCGGCGGTCAACCGCGAGAACCAGCTCACCCCATTGGGGCGTCAGCTGGCGCGCCTGCCGGTCGACCCGCGGCTGGGGCGCATGCTGCTCGAAGGTGCCAAGCAGGGCAGTCTCAGTGAACTGCTGATCGTTGCCAGTGCCTTGTCGGTACAAGACCCGCGTGAGCGTCCGCCGGAGCGTCAACAAGCCGCTGACCAGGCGCATGCACAGTGGAAAGATGCCGACTCGGACTTTGCCGCGCTGGTCAATCTGTGGCGTGGTTTTGAAGAGCAGCGCCTGGCCCTGACCGCCAGCCCGCTGCGCAACTGGTGCCGGAAAAACTTCCTCAATTATTTGCGCCTGCGTGAATGGCGCGATGCCCATCGGCAGTTGAGCCTGATCTGCCGTGACCTGCAGCTGAGCATCAACAAAGAGCCGGCCGACTACCCGAAACTGCACAAGGCCATTCTTTCCGGCCTGCTCAGCCAGATCGGCCAGAAGACCGAAGACGGCGACTACCTGGGCGCCCGTCAGCGGCGTTTCTGGGTGCATCCGTCGTCGGGGTTGGGCAAGAAGCGTCCGCAGTGGATCATGACCGCCGAGCTGGTCGAAACTACCAAGCTGTATGCGCGCATGGTGGCCAAGATCGAACCGGACTGGATCGAGCCGCTGGCCACTCACCTGATCAAGAAGAACCATTTCGAGCCGCACTGGGAGAAGAAGCGCGGCCAGGTGGTGGCTTACGAGCAGGTCACCCTTTATGGCCTGATTGTGGTCGGCCGCCGCCCGGTGCACTTCGGGCCGATCGACCCGGTGATGTCCCGCGAGCTGTTTATCCGCGAAGCGCTGGTGGGTGGCGAGATCCAGTCGAAGGCCAAGTGCCTGAGCGCCAACCGCCGCCTGCTTGAACAGCTCGACGAGCTGGAGGCCAAGGCCCGGCGCCGGGATATTCTCGCCGATGACGAGACCCTGTACGGCTTCTATGAAGCGCGTTTGCCAGCCGAGATCCATCAGACGGCGACCTTCGACAGCTGGTACCGGGTCAACAGCCAGAAAGACCCGCAACTGCTGATCATGCGCGAAGAAGATGTGTTGGCGCGTGAAGCCAGCGAAGTCACGGCGGCGCAGTATCCCGATACCTTGCACCTGGGCGACCTGAGCCTGGCCTTGAGTTATCACTTCGAGCCCAACCATCCGCGCGACGGTGTCACGGTGCGGGTGCCCGCGCCATTGCTGCCAAGCTTGCCGGGTGAGCGCCTGGAGTGGCTGGTGCCAGGCTTGCTCGAAGCCAAATGCATTGCCCTGGTGCGCAACCTGCCCAAGGCCCTGCGCAAGAACTTCGTGCCGGTACCGGACTTCGTCAAAGCGGCTTTGCAGCGCATGACCTTCGCCGAGGGCTCGCTGCCGCAGGCCCTGGGGCGTGAATTGTTGCGCATGACCGGTGCGCGGGTCAGCGATGAGGCCTGGACCGAAGCGGCCGGGCAGGTGGACAACCACCTGAAGATGAACCTGGAAGTGCTCGATGGTCAGGGTAAATTTCTTGGTGAAGGCCGCGACCTGACCGAGTTGACCGCACGCTTTGCCGCCGCCAGCCAGGCCGCACTGGCTGTGCCGCAGACCGAGAAAAGCCAGCAGCCAGTGCAGGCCAAGGCCTTTGCCCAGGTTGCCGAGACCGCCCAGCAGAAGATCGCCGGGCTATCGATGACCGTGTACCCGGCGTTGGTGGAAGAAAACGGTACGGTCAAGGAGGGACGTTTCTCGACCCAGGCCGAGGCCGAGTTCCAGCACCGACGCGCCTTGCAGCGTCTGCTCCTGCAACAGCTGGCCGAGCCGGCAAAGTTTCTGCGCGGCAAGCTCCCGGGGCTGACTGAACTGGGTTTGCTGTACCGCGAGCTGGGGCGTATCGAAGCCTTGGTCGAGGACATCCTCCTGGCCAGCCTCGATAGCTGCATTCTCGAAGGTGAAGACAATCTGCCTCGCGATGGTGCCGGCCTGGCCTCCCTGGCCGAGCGCAAGCGCGGCAGTTGGACCGAGCATGCTGAACGCCTGGCCCGCCTGACCCTGGAGATCCTCAAGCTCTGGCATGGCCTGCAAAAACGCTTCAAGGGCAAGATCGACCTGGCTCAGGCCGTGGCGCTCAATGACATCAAGCAGCAGCTCGGCAACCTGGTCTATCCGGGCTTTGTCCGCGAAACCCCGGGGCTGTGGCTCAAGGAGCTGCCGCGCTACCTCAAGGCCATCGAATTGCGCCTGGAGAAGCTCGGTTCCCAGGTGCAGAAGGACCGGGTCTGGAGCGGTGAGCTGGGCAATCTGTGGACCCAGTACAAGACGCGCGCTGACAAACATGCCCAAGAGGGCAAACGTAACGAACAACTGACCCTGTACCGCTGGTGGCTGGAAGAATACCGGGTATCGCTGTTCGCTCAGCAGCTCGGAACCAAGGTGCCGGTTTCGGACAAACGCCTGAGCAAGCAGTGGAGTCAGGTAGAAGCCTAAACTGCTGCAGTTGTGGCACACTTGGCCGATATTCGCCGCTGCCGCGCCCACCCTGCCGACAGCAGCGCTTACCGGATGAGGTGCCCTGCAGCGCTCCCGCTGACGGGATTATTGTGTGTAAAAGTTGGTACGTTCGTGCCAGCTGACCGAATCGAACAGGCCGTTGCCCGATCGGCATCGGCCCCTGAACAGAGGAACGACCGTGCATAACGTCGTCATCAGCGGCACCGGCCTGTACACCCCGGCCAACAGCATCTCCAACGAAGAGCTGGTGGAGTCTTTCAACGCCTATGTGCAGCAGTTCAACGCTGACAATGCCGAGGCCATCGAGCGTGGCGAAGTGCAGGCCCTGGCTGAATCCAGCGCCGCCTTCATCGAAAAGGCCTCGGGGATCAAGAGCCGCTTTGTCATGGACAAGGACGGCATCCTCGATCCGCAACGCATGAAGCCACGCTTGCCGGAGCGCGCCAACGACGAACCGTCGATTCTCTGCCAGATGGCCGTGGCGGCTGCCGAACAGGCCCTGCAACGCGCAGGCCGTAGCGCTGCCGATGTCGATGCGGTGATCGTGGCCTGCTCCAACCTGCAGCGCCCGTACCCGGCGATTGCCATCGAAGTGCAGCAGGCCCTGGGTATCAACGGCTTTGGCTTCGACATGAACGTTGCCTGCTCTTCGGCCACCTTCGGCATCCAGACCGCCTGCAACAGCGTGCAACTGGGTCAGGCCCGCGCGATTCTGGTGATCAGCCCGGAAATCTGCACCGGCCACCTGAACTTCCGTGACCGCGACAGCCACTTCATCTTCGGTGACGCCGCCACCGCAGTACTGGTAGAGCGTGCCGACCTGGCCACCTCGGCGCATCAGTTCGACATCGTCAGCACCAAGCTGCTGACCCAGTTCTCCAACAATATCCGCAACAACTTCGGCTTCCTCAACCGTGCGGCCGAGGAGGGCATCGGCGCTCCGGACAAGCTCTTCGTCCAGGAAGGCCGCAAGGTGTTCCGTGAGGTCTGCCCGATGGTGGCCGAGCTGATCGCTCAGCATCTGGCTGAAAACAACATCAGTGTCAGTGACGTCAAGCGCTTCTGGCTGCACCAGGCCAACCTGAGCATGAACCATCTGATCGTCAAGAAGCTGCTCGGTCGCGATGCCCTGGAAGAAGAGGCACCAGTGATTCTCGACAGCTACGCCAACACCAGCTCGGCTGGCTCGGTGATCGCCTTGCACAAACATCAGGACGATCTGGCAGAAGGCGCTCTGGGCGTACTGAGCTCCTTCGGTGCCGGCTATTCCATCGGCAGTGTGATTCTGCGCAAGCGCTGAAGCCTGCGAACCGTCTGACAACAGTGAGACGGTTCTACCTTGATACAAAAGGACGCGCCTCACAGAGGGCGTCCGTTTTGCTGCTGGCTGCATATGTAACAAAACCGTCTAATCGAACTCTACCGACACAACGACGGATGGCTGGCGAAGATGGGCGAAGAACAGGGCCGCTTGCTCGAACGGCTGCTCGCGGGTGAGCAACCGGCTTTCAAGGAACTGGTGGATACCTATCAGGGCGCCATGCGCGCGGTGGCTTATGCCATTGTCGGCAGCCGCAATGCCGACGAGGTGGTGCAGGATGCCTGGCTGGCGGTGGTACGCAACCTGGCAGGGTTCCAGCAGCGTTCCAGTCTCAAGACCTGGCTGCTGACCATCACTGCCAACACGGCAAAAAACCGCTACAAACAGAACCGCCGGGAAGTGCTGCTCGACGATCTGCCTGCGCCGCATGGCACCGTCGGCGATGAGCGATTCGCCAGCGATGGCCATTGGTTGTTAGCGCCTTCGGCCTGGCATGAAGATTCGCCCGAAGCCTTGCTCAGCCAGGACGAGTTGCGCGAGTGCCTTGAACATACCTTGCTCAGCCTGTCCGAGCTACAGAGCAGCGTCTTGGTGTTGCGCGAACGCCAGGGACTGGAGCTGGAACAAATCTGTAATCTTCTCGATATTTCGCTCTCCAATGTCCGCGTGCTGCTGCACCGGGCACGGCTGAAGGTCTTCGCGACCCTGGAACATTTCGAGGAAACCGGCCAATGCTGACCTGCAAGGAACTTGTCGCCCGCTCAAGCGATTACCTGGATGGAGAACTTCCCCTGGGTGAAAAACTGCTGGCTCGCCAGCACCTGTTGTTTTGCAAAAGCTGTCGACGGTTCATCAAGCAGATGCGTTTGACCCAGGCGACGATCAAGGCGCTGCCGGAGGCGCCGGTAGACGACATTGACGAAATCGTCCAGCGCATGACAGACGCCCAGCGAACGCAAGACAACCCCTGAAAATCGCGCCGGACGGCCCTGCAACGGGGCTTTTCGGCTTATTCTCATTCGAAGTAAAAAGTTCCCCTGTAACAAAACATTTATATAAAAGCCACTGATCTGACATAACCCCCCGCCAAGATTCCTCCCCAGCACAAGTGGCTCAAGCCGCGTGTTTTTCCAACATTATCAAGACCATAAAGTAGGGGAGCTTCTTCGATGATCCGTAAGCACTTCGCAGGTTTCGCAGCCAGCGCCTTGGCCATGGCCGTTACCGCCCAGGCTTTCGCGGGTACCGTGACCACCGACGGCGCCGATATCGTAGTCAAGACCAAGGGTGGCCTCGAGGTCGCTACCGCCGACAAGGAATTCAGCTTCAAACTGGGCGGTCGTGTCCAGGCTGACTACAGCCGTTTTGACGGTTTCTACACCAACAACGGCAACACTGCCGACGCCGGCTACTTCCGCCGTGCCTACCTGGAGCTGGGCGGTGTGATGTACACCGACTGGGCCTACCAGGTTGCTTACGACTTCTCGCACAACTCCGGCGGTGACAACCGTTCCGAAGACGGCTACTTCGACGAAGCCTCGCTGGCCTACAACGGCTTCAAGCCGGTGTCGATCAAGGCGGGCCGTTTCGACCCTGAATTCGGTCTGGAAAAAGCCACCAGCTCCAAGTGGGTAACGGCTCAAGAGCGTACCGCAGCCTACGATCTGGTCGACTGGACCAACTCGCACAACGGAGGCATGGGCCTGCAGGTATCGGGTAACGCCGGTGACTCGCTGTACGGTTCGGCAGGTGTGTTCGCCAAAGACGCCACCAACCAGGACAAGGATGGCGACAGCACCCGGCAGTTCAACCTGCGCGGCGTCTTCGCGCCAATGCATGAAGCAGGCAACGTTCTGCATTTTGGTATCAACTACGCCCAGCGCGACCTTTCCGACACCGCGTTCGACGGTCGTATCCGCAGCCGCCTGGGCATGCGTGGCGTGAGCACCGACGGTGGTCAGGATGCCGGCACCAACGGCAACCGCCTGTGGCTCGGTGGCCGCAACAACAGCCCGGTCGGCTCTTATGACACCGACCAGGCCTGGAACCTGGAAGCCGCCTGGGCCATGGGGCCGTTCTCGGTGCAGGGCGAGTACATCAAGCGCGAAGTGGAAGCTGACAGCGCTGCGTTCTCCGACATCAAGGCCGACGGTTACTACGGTCAACTGGCCTACACCCTCACCGGTGAAGCGCGTGGCTACAAGCTGGGTAAATTCGACAGCATCAAACCGTCGAACAAGCAGATCGGTGCCTGGGAAGTGTTCTACCGCTATGACCACCTGAGCGTCGATGACGACAACGGCGCGTTTGCCAATGTCAGCGACGTCGAAGCCAAGGTGCACAACATGGGTGTGAACTGGTACGCCAACGAGTCGATCAAGCTCAGCGGCGTGTACGTCAAAGCCAAGGTCGACAATGCCGAGAACGCTGCCGGCGACGACAGCGGCGACGGTTTCGTCATGCGCGCGCAGTACGTGTTCTAAGCAACACCGCTCCTCGGGTGGGAGCGAGCTTGCCTCGCGATGCGATTTGACTGACAACATGCGATCGCGGGGCAAGCCCGCTCCCACCGGGGCAGTTCTGATTCTCTTGAGTGAACAATATTGCCCCTTTCTCAGGGGCTTTTTTTCGTCGGCGTGACGAGGCAGACTGCGCCAATGCCTACCCTTATCCTGCCACAGCTTGCCGAACTCACGCCTGCCACCTGGGATGCCCTGGTGCCGGGCGAGCAACCGTTTTTGCGCCATGCATTCCTCAGCAGCCTGGAGGACAGCGGTAGCGTCAGTAAACACACCGGCTGGACGCCAGCGCATCGGCTGCTGACCGATGCTTGCGGGCAATTGCAGGCTGCCATGCCGGCCTACGTGAAAACCCATTCCTTCGGCGAGTACGTCTTTGATCATGGTTGGGCCGATGCCTGCGAGCGGGCGGGCATTGCCTATTACCCCAAGTTGCTGTGTGCCGTGCCGTTTTCGCCGGTCGGCGGTTCGCGGCTGTTGGGCAACCCACAGGCAGCTGGCGAACTGCTCGAACGGCTCACTGACGAGCTGATCGAGCAGGGTTTTTCAGGCGCTCATATCAACTTCACCGATGCCGATGCTGACGCAGTGGTGCGCGCTCGCGAAGGCTGGATGGAGCGTCTGGGGTGTCAGTTTCACTGGCGCAATCAGGGGTATCGGGACTTTCAGGACTTTCTCGACAACCTCAGCTCACGCAAGCGCAAGCAGATGCGCAAAGAACGTGAGCAGGTGGCGGGGCAGGGCATCGAGTTTCGCTGGTACCGTGGTGATGAACTGAGCGAGGCGCAATGGGATTTCGTTTTTGCCTGCTACGCCAACACTTATGCAGTACGTCGTCGGGCACCGTATCTGACCCGCTCGTTCTTCAGCCTGCTGGCCGAGCGTATGCCGATGGCGATCCGTGTGGTGATGGCACGCCAGGCCGGGCGTGACGTGGCCATGGCCTTTAGCCTGGTCGGCGGTGACAGTCTGTATGGCCGCTACTGGGGGTGCCTGGATGAGTTCGACCGGCTGCATTTCGAGACCTGTTTTTATCAGGGCATGGACTTTGCCATCGCTCAGGGGCTGCAGCGCTTTGATGCCGGAGCGCAAGGGGAGCACAAATTGATTCGTGGCTTTGAGCCGGTGATTACCCGGTCCTGGCATTACCTGCTGCATCCGGGATTGCGCCGGGCCGTGGTGGAGTTTTTGCAGCAGGAACGGGCAGGGGTGTTGGCCTATGCCGAAGAGGCGCGCACAGCCTTGCCCTATCGGCAAGGCTGATGGTCTGTGGGAACAACTGCCTGGTGGGAGCGGGCTTGCCCGCGATTGCGGTTTTTCAGGTGCATTGTATCGCGGGGCGAGCC
>JBOICD010000110.1:0-9396 GCA_050739855.1 Pseudomonas sp. | reverse complement strand
GTTGAGGAACAGGTTGCGGAACGGCGTGGCACCGACGATCGGCGTGCCGTCCGGGGTGGTCGGACGCAGGCCGGTCCAGAAACTGGCCTGGCTGAGGTCGCCGCCACGAGGATAAAGGTCGTTGACGATCATCTCCAGGGTTTCGCGTCGACGCGGGTTCAGCGACAGGTCAAAACCGGCGATTTCAGCCATGCCGCCAACGCGGATGCGGTTGTCGAAACGGGTGATCGCGACCTTGTAGGTCTCGTCGAGAATGGTCGAGGTCGGGGCCATGGCCGGGTCGGTGATCGGCACGGTCAGCGAGTAACCCTTGAGCGGATAGACCGGGGTCTTGATGCCCAGCGGCTTGAGCAATTGCGGCGAGTAGCTGCCCAGCGCCAGCACGTAGCGGTCGGCGGTTTCCAGCTTGCCGTCGACCCATACGCCGTTGATGCGGTCACCGGCGTAGTCCAGGCGCTGAATGTCCTGACCGAAGCGGAATTCGACACCGAGCTTGATGGCCATTTCCGCCAGGCGGGTGGTGAACAGCTGGCAGTCGCCGGTCTGGTCGTTAGGCAGACGCAGGGCGCCGGCGAGAATATCGGTGACGTTGGCCAGGGCCGGCTCGACGCGGGCGATGCCTTCGCGGTCAAGCACTTCATAAGGCACACCGGACTGCTCGAGGACGGCGATATCCTTGGCGGCGTTGTCCAGTTGCGCCTGGGTGCGGAACAGCTGGGTGGTGCCCAGGGTACGGCCTTCGTAGACGATACCGGTTTCGGCACGCAGCTCATCGAGGCAGTCGCGGCTGTACTCGGACAGGCGAACCATGCGCTCTTTGTTCACGGCATAGCGGTTGGCGGTGCAGTTGCGCAGCATTTGCACCATCCACAGGTACTGGTCGATGTCAGCAGTGGCCTTGATCGCCAGAGGTGCATGGCGCTCGAGCAGCCACTTGATGGCCTTGAGCGGCACGCCCGGCGCAGCCCAGGGCGAGGCGTAGCCTGGCGAGACCTGGCCGGCGTTGGCAAAGCTGGTTTCCATGGCGACTGCCGGTTGGCGGTCGACCACGACGACTTCAAAACCCTGCCGTGCCAGATAGTAGGCACTGGCGGTTCCGATCACACCGCTACCAAGTACCAGAACTCGCATGTTGATTACCCTCGACGCAGCGTACCGCTGACATTTGTTGTTAATGGCATAGATGCGCGCAGTATAGGAAGGTATGACCAGTGCATTTCACTATATAAAAGCCTATATTTGGCGAGAATTCTCGGCAAGGTTGGCTTTTACGGAGGGGCATCCACTATGAGAACCCAGCACCAAAGCAAACGTGAACTGGATAAGATCGACCGCAATATCCTGCGGATCCTGCAGGCAGATGGGCGGATCTCGTTTACTGAACTGGGCGAAAAGGTCGGTCTGTCGACCACACCCTGCACCGAACGGGTCCGGCGCCTGGAGCGCGAAGGGATCATCATGGGCTACAACGCCCGGCTCAACCCGCAGCACCTCAAGGGTAGCCTGCTGGTGTTCGTCGAGATCAGCCTGGACTACAAGTCGGGCGACACCTTCGAAGAATTCCGCCGCGCGGTGCTGAAACTGCCTCACGTACTGGAATGCCACCTGGTGTCGGGCGACTTCGATTACCTGGTCAAGGCGCGGATCTCGGAGATGGCCTCGTACCGCAAGCTACTCGGCGACATTCTGCTGAAGTTGCCGCACGTGCGCGAATCGAAGAGTTACATTGTCATGGAAGAGGTCAAAGAGAGCCTCAGCCTGCCGATTCCGGATTGAGACTCAGACCAGCACCTGACGGGTGCTGGCGATGTACTGGTGCACCAGCTTCTCGGCCTGGGGATCGATCATTTCGGCCGGGCCGCGACCGTTGGGGCATGGCAAACGTTCAGTGGTACCGAACAGCCGGCAGATCAGTGGCCGCTCTTCGTATACCGTGCAGCCGTTGGGCCCCAGGTGCACACAGTTCAGTTCGGCCAGGGCGGCCTCCTGCTCGGCGGCGCTTTTGCGTGGCAGACGGGCCATTTCTTCCGAGGACGTAGTCACCGGCCCACAGCAGTCATGGCAACCGGGGACGCACTCGAACGACGGGATCTGATCGCGCAGGAAACGGATCTTGTGGCTGTTGCAACTCATGGCGGCCTGCGGCGAAGAACGGGAAAGGCGCTATTTTGCCCCATGGTTGCCCGGTGCCGAAAGTGCAGCTTATCCTGCGTCAATTTTTCCAAACACTTAAAGCCAGGACTCATCCATGAGCGCCCCTGTTCAATCACCCGCTTCTCACGTCGCTTCCTACTACGCTGCCAGCAGCTTGCCACAGCCGGAGTATCCGCCGCTGCAGGGCGAGCTGAGCTGCGATGTCTGCGTGGTCGGCGGCGGTTTTTCCGGGTTGAACACCGCGATCGAGCTGGCTGAACGCGGCCTCAAGGTGATCCTCCTCGAAGCCCGCAAGATCGGCTGGGGCGCCAGCGGGCGCAATGGCGGGCAGCTGATTCGTGGCGTTGGCCACGGCCTTGATCAGTTCACCCCGGTACTGGGCAGCGACGGCGTGCGTGAGCTGAAACTGATGGGCCTGGAAGCGGTGGACATCGTCCGCCAGCGCATCGAGCGTCACGCGATCAGCTGCGACCTGACTTGGGGCTACTGCGACCTGGCCAACAAACCGAAAGACCTGCAGGGCTTCGCCGAGGACGCCGAAGAGTTGCGCAGCCTGGGCTACCGCCATGAGCTGCGCCTGGTGCAACCGGAACAGATGCGCACGGTGGTTGGTTCCGACCGCTATGTCGGCGGTCTGATCGACATGGGCTCGGGGCATCTGCACCCGCTGAACCTGGCCTTGGGTGAGGCGGCGGTAGCCAACAAGCTCGGCGTGCGCCTGTTCGAACAGTCGGCGGTCACCCGCATCGACTATGGCGCACAAGTGCGGGTACATACCGCTCAAGGCTCGGTGCAAGCCAGCACCCTGGTGCTGGGCTGCAACGCCTACCTCAATGACCTGAATGCCGAACTGGGAGGCAAAGTACTGCCCGCCGGTAGCTACATCATCGCCACCGAACCCTTGAGCGAAGCGCAGGCACACGACCTGCTGCCGCAGAACATGGCGGTCTGCGACCAGCGCGTGGCCCTGGATTACTACCGCCTTTCCGCGGACCGCCGCCTGCTGTTCGGCGGTGCCTGTCATTATTCCGGACGCGATCCGCAGGATATTGCCGCGTACATGCGGCCGAAGATGCTCAAAGTGTTCCCGCAACTGGCCGACGTACGCATCGACTACCAATGGGGCGGCATGATCGGCATCGGCGCCAATCGCCTGCCACAGATCGGTCGCCTGCCGGACCAGCCGAATGTGTACTTTGCCCAGGCCTACTCCGGGCATGGACTCAATGCGACTCACCTGGCGGGCAAGTTGCTCGGAGAGGCCATCAGTGGCCAGCAAAGCGGGCGCTTCGACCTGTTCGCCAAGGTGCCGCACATCACCTTCCCTGGCGGCAAACACCTACGCTCACCGCTGCTGGCCCTGGGCATGCTCTGGCACCGGCTCAAAGAACTGGTCTGAGGTAGAGAACCTCTGACGGTGGGAGCGGGCTTGCCCCGCGATTGCTACCTGAGTACCTCCACCTTCGGCAGGTCCATCGCATCAGCCTCACCCTGCAGAAAATCACTCAGCCGACGCAACCGCTCACCACCCGGACGGGTTTTCGGCCACACCAGGTAATAGTCCAGCCCACTGGCCACCGCCGTCGGCCAAGGCAGGCTCAGGCGCCCTTGGGCCACATCTTCGGCCACCATCAGCAAATCACCCATGGACACCCCGTAACCCCGCGCGGCTGCGATCATCCCCAGCTCCAGGGTATCGAACACCTGACCGCCCTTGAGCGAGACCTTGTCTGTCAGGCCCATGCGCGCCAGCCAGCTGCGCCAGTCACGCTTGTCAGGTGTCGGGTGCAACAACTCGATACCGGCCAGGCGCTTGGCGTCCCAAGGCCCTTCAGTCAGCAGCTCGGGCGCCCCCACCGGGATCAGCAGTTCGGAAAACAACCGCGCCACTTCCCAGTCCGGCGGAAAGTGCCCATCCCCAAGCAGTACCGCGCAATCAAAGGGCTCATGGTTGAAATCGACATGATCGACATCCATCCAGGCACTGGTCAGTTGCACCTCATTACCCGGCTGCAAATGACGAAAGCGGCTGAGGCGCGCCAGCAACCAGCGCATGGTCAGCGTCGAGGGTGCTTTCATGCGCAGGATGTCATCCTCGCTGCGCAGCGTATTACAGGCACGCTCCAGTGCAGCGAAGCCTTCACGCACACCCGGCAGCAACAGCCGCGCCGCTTCGCTCAGTTGCAGGCTGCGGCCATTGCGCACGAATAAACGGCAGGCGAAATGCTCTTCCAGCGTACGGATATGACGGCTGACCGCACTCTGGGTGATCGATAACTCATCCCCGGCGCGCGTGAAGGAGCTGTGCCGGGCAGCCGCCTCAAAGGCACGCAAGGCATACAACGGCGGTAAACGACGGGACATGGACGAATCCTCCGCAGGGGCCCAGGGCAATGCACCCCATCATACTGACATGAGTTTTAATCATGCCACCGATCGTTTTTATCCTTTTGTGCAAAACCCTATAAAAGATGAGAATTTCAAACTTTCCCAAACAGTGTCAGTAAAAAGGACGATTCAATGCAGGCCGCACCCACTCATGAACTCAAGGCCCTGTTGCGCCTGGCCGGTCCCCTGATCGCCTCGCAACTGGCGCACATGCTGATGGTGCTGACCGACACCCTGATGATGGCCCGCATCAGCCCTCAGGCCCTGGCGGGCGGTGGTCTGGGCGCGGCGAGCTATTCGTTCGTGTCGATTTTCTGTCTGGGCGTTATTGCGGCCGTCGGTACCTTGGTGGCCATTCGCAAGGGCGCCGGTGACACCGTCGGCGCCACCCGCCTGACCCAGGCCGGGCTGTGGCTGGCTTGGGCCATGGCCCTGGTGGCGGCGTTGGCGCTGTGGAACCTGGAGCCGGTGCTGTTGCTGCTCGGCCAGCGCCCTGACAACGTCGAGGCCGCCGCCCAGTTCCTGCTGTTGCTGCCCTTCGCCCTGCCCGGCTACCTGAGTTTCATGGCCCTGCGTGGCTTTACCAGCGCCATCGGCCGCTCAACACCAGTGATGGTCATTAGCCTGGTCGGCACCGTGGCCAACTTCCTGCTCAACTATGCGCTGATCGAGGGCATGTTCGGCTTGCCGAAGCTGGGACTGGTGGGTATCGGCCTGGTCACCGCCATCGTTGCCAACTGCATGGCCGTGGCCATGGCCCTGTATATCCGCTGGCATCCGGCTTATGCGCCCTACCCGATTGCCCGGGGCCTGAGCCGTCCATCCTGGCCAGCCTTGCGCGAATTGTGGCGCCTGGGCTTGCCGATCGGCGGCACCTACACGGTAGAAGTCGGCCTGTTCGCCTTCGCCGCGCTGTGCATGGGCGTGCTCGGCAGCACTGAGCTTGCGGCTCACCAGATCGCCCTGCAGATCGTCTCCACGGCGTTCATGATTCCGGCGGGCCTGTCGTATGCCGTGACCATGCGTGTGGGGCTGTATTACGGTGCCGACAACCTGCTTGGCGCACGGCACGCTGGCCGGGTCGGGATCGGTTTTGGCGCGGCGATGATGCTGATGTTTGCCATCCTGTTCTGGCTGCTGCCGGACCCGCTGGTAGGGCTGTTCCTCGACCACGATGACCCGGCCTTTGCCGACATCATCCAGCTGGCCGTGAGCCTGTTGATGGTCGCAGCGTGGTTCGAGCTGTTTGACGGTGTGCAGACCATCGCCATGGGTTCGATCCGCGGGCTCAAGGACGCCAAGACCACCTTCCTGGTCGGGCTGTTCTGCTACTGGGTGATCGGCGCCCCGGCGGCCTGGTTGCTGGCCTTTACCTTGGGCATGGGCGCGGTTGGCGTCTGGTGGGGCCTGGCACTGGGCCTGGCGTGTGCGGCGGTGACCCTGACGCTGGCGTTCGAGTGGCGAATGAAGCGCTTGCTGGGTAGCTCAGGTGGCGTGAACAAGGCCACTATTTCAGTGATTTGAAGGACTTTTCGCGGGGCACGCCCGCTCCCACAGGGATGAACTGACCCTGTGGGAGCGGGCTTGCCCCGCGATGCTTTTCTACAAAGCCACCGACTGCTGCGCCGACCCGCTCAGCAAAAACACCATCAACTCATCAATCGGCAACGGCCGGCTGATCAGGAAACCCTGGACCTGATCACAGTTGAAGCTGCGCAGCAGGTCCATCTGCTCCGGAGTTTCCACGCCTTCCGCCACCACCTCGAGATTGAGGTTATGCGCCAGGTTGATCATGGCATGCACCAGCTTGCGGTTCTCTTCGCGCTTTTCCATGCCGCCGACAAAGCTGCGATCGACCTTGAGCAAGGTGATCGGCAGGCTGTTGAGGTGGACGAAGGAGGAAAAGCCGGTACCGAAGTCATCGAGAGAAAAGCGCACCCCCAGGCGACCCAGAGCGTCCATGGTCTGCTCGACCAGGTCGTTGCGGCGCATCACCGCGGTTTCGGTGAGTTCGAACTCCAGCCAACGCGCATCGACGCCATGCTCGATGATCAACCGGCTCAGGGTTGCCAGCAGCTGGCTGTCCTGAAACTGGCGGAACGACAGGTTCACCGCCATGTGCAGCGGCTCCAGCCCCTGCTCACGCAGCGCCTGCATGTCGCGCAAGGCGCGGGAAATCACCCAGTAGCCCAAGGGCACGATCAGCCCGCTCTGCTCGGCCAGCGGGACGAACTCGCTGGGCGGCAGCAAACCGCGCTCGGCGTGGCGCCAGCGCACCAGCGCCTCCAGGCCGACAATACGCCCGTCGGCCATGTCCAACCGTGGCTGGTAGTGCAACTCCAGTTCGTCGCGACGCAAGGCGCGGCGCAACTCGCTTTCCAGATCGGCGAGGCTGCGCGCGTTGCGGTTGATGCGTTCGTTGAAGATATGAAAGGTGCAGCCCTGGGTGCCTTTGGCCTGTTGCATGGCAATGTGCGCGTGCCACATCAACGGGTCCGCACCGCCTTGGGCGCGGGCATGGGCGACACCCAGGCTGCAGCCCAGCAACAGGCTCTCGCCGTCGACCCAGTAGGGTTCGGCCAGGGCCTCGGTAATACGTTCGGCCATCCATTCGGCGCGTTGTGGCTCGCGGCGCGTGTCGATCAGCAGAGCGAATTCGTCGCTGCCCAGGCGGGCCACCTGATCGCCGGCTTCAAGCTGGCTTTTCAGGCGCCCGACCACCTGCAGAATCAGCCGGTCACCGGCCTGATGGCCAAGCGCATCGTTGGCCCGGCGAAAGTTGTCCAGGTCCAGGTGCCCGAGGGCCACTCCACGCCCTTCGTTGTCGGCCAGGCGTGCGGCCAGCAGGGTCTGGAAGCCCTGGCGGTTGGCGATGCCGGTCAGCGGATCCTGTTCGGCCAGGCGCTGCAGGGTCGCCTCCAGCACACCACGCTCGCGTACATGACGCAGGCTGCGGCGCAAGGTATCGGGGCCGAGCTGGTCAAGTACCAGCCAGTCGCTGACACCCGGCGGTGGCAACTGCGGTTCATGCTCAAGCAGCAATACCATCGGCAAGATGCAGCGTCCAGGCGCCGGTTGCAGCTGCGGGGTGGCCAGCACCAGGGCATTGCGGTCATTGGCAAACAGGCTGTCGACTGCGTCCCAGTTCGGTGCGGTCAACAGCACCGCACTGCCCGCCAGCGGCGTCAGGCAATCACGCAAGGCGGCGGCCCATTCGGGCTCGTCAGCCAGCAAGAGCAAACGCAAGGGTTCGACAGGCGTAGACAAGCTGGCTCCTTAGGACATGGACACAGTCAAATGACAATGGGCAGCGAGAGGCTCATCCTAAACCATTAGTGAAAATGATTTTCACTTAACGTCGAACCACTCCATTGCCGACATCCCGCAGGTTTCGCCACGCATCCTGCGGGAAAGTAACAAAAGCGGCAAATTTAGATCGCGTGGTACGTCACACTGTCAGACGGTCGCGGCAGAATCTTTCCACCCCTGCTAAAATGCGCGGCTATTTTTCTAGCGACCCCGGTTTTCGTCATGTCCCGACTCAATCCCCGGCAACAAGAAGCCGTGAACTACGTCGGCGGCCCTCTTTTGGTGCTCGCCGGTGCCGGTTCCGGCAAGACCAGCGTGATCACCCGCAAGATCGCGCACCTGATCCAGAATTGCGGCATCCGTGCGCAGTACATCGTGGCCATGACCTTCACCAACAAGGCCGCGCGGGAGATGAAAGAGCGGGTCGGCACCCTGCTGCGCAAAGGCGAGGGGCGCGGCCTGACCGTGTCGACCTTCCACAACCTGGGCCTGAACATCATCCGCAAAGAACATCAGCGGCTGGGCTACAAACCGGGGTTCTCGATCTTTGACGAGACCGACGTCAAAGCGCTGATGACCGACATCATGCAGAAGGAGTACTCGGGCGACGACGGTGTCGACGAGATCAAGAACATGATCGGCGCCTGGAAAAACGACCTGATCCTGCCGCCCGAGGCCCTGGAAAAGGCGCGCAACCCCAAGGAACAGACCGCCGCCATCGTCTACACCCACTACCAGCGCACGCTCAAGGCGTTCAACGCGGTGGACTTCGACGACCTGATCCTGCTGCCGGTGAAGCTGTTCGAGGAACACGCCGACATCCTGGAAAAATGGCAGAACAAGGTGCGCTATCTGCTGGTGGACGAATACCAGGACACCAACGCCTGCCAGTACTTGCTGGTGAAAATGCTGATCGGCACGCGCAACCAGTTCACCGTGGTCGGCGACGACGACCAGTCGATCTACGCCTGGCGTGGCGCACGACCAGAAAACCTGATGCTGCTCAAAGACGACTACCCGTCGCTGAAGGTGGTGATGCTCGAGCAGAACTACCGCTCCACCAGCCGCATCCTGCGCTGCGCCAACGTGCTGATCTCGAACAACCCGCATGCGTTCGAGAAGCAGTTGTGGAGTGAGATGGGCCACGGCGACGAGATCCGCGTGATCCGCTGCAAGAACGAGGAATCCGAGGCCGAACGGGTGGCCATGGAAATCCTCAGCCTGCACCTGCGCACCGACCGCCCTTACAGCGATTTCGCCATCCTCTACCGCGGCAACTACCAGGCCAAGCTGATCGAATTGAAGCTGCAGCACCATCAGGTGCCGTACCGCCTGTCCGGCGGCAACAGTTTCTTCGGACGTCAGGAAGTAAAAGACCTGATGGCCTACTTCCGCCTGCTGGTGAACCCGGACGACGACAACGCCTACCTGCGCGTAATCAACGTACCGCGCCGGGAAATCGGCTCGACCACCCTGGAAAAGCTCGGCAACTACGCCACCGAACGCAAGATCTCGATGTACGCCGCCAGCGAGGAGCTGGGCCTC
>JBOICD010000109.1:0-9415 GCA_050739855.1 Pseudomonas sp. | reverse complement strand
GTGTTTCAGTCACATCGCATCGCGGGGCAAGCCCGCTCCCACCGTTCTGTGTAAACCTTATTTCACGCCCAGGCCTTCGGCAAAGCGCAGCAAATCCCCATCCGCTTCCCACCACGTCGCAGTAAAAGCGTAGGCTTCGCCTCAGGTCGGCAACGATCAGCTCCGGGATCAGCGCATTCATCTTGAACATGCACTGCTTCCCTTCAGTTATTGGCGAGTCAATCTATCTACAAATCGTTGAGCAAACCAGGACATTGACCCATGAGCAAAGCACCCTATACCCCGCCCAAGGTCTGGACGCATGACGCACCCTCGGGTGGCGAGTTCGCCAACATCAACCGGCCAGTCGCCGGGCCGACCCATGACAAGGTACTGCCGGTCGGCAAGCACCCCTTGCAGCTTTATTCATTGGCCACCCCCAACGGCGTTAAGGTCACCATCCTGCTCGAAGAACTGCTGGCGCTCGGCGTTACCGAGGCCGAGTACGACGCCTGGCTGATCCGCATCGGCGAAGGCGATCAGTTCTCCAGCGGCTTTGTCGAGATCAACCCCAACTCAAAGATACCAGCCTTGCTGGACCGTAGCGTGGAGCCGGCCATTCGCGTGTTCGAGTCCGGTTCGATCCTGCTGTACCTGGCAGAGAAATTCGGCCATTTCCTGCCCACCGACCCCGCCGGGCGTACAGAAACCTTGAACTGGCTGTTCTGGCAAATGGGCGCGGCGCCTTACCTGGGCGGCGGCTTCGGGCATTTCTATGCGTACGCGCCGGAGAAGTTCGAGTACCCGATCAACCGCTTCACCATGGAAGCGAAACGCCAACTCGATGTGCTTGATCGCCGCCTCAGCGAAAACCGCTATCTGGCGGGTGACAGCTACACTATTGCCGATATCGCCATCTGGCCCTGGTACGGCCAGCTGGTGCGGGGCAACCTGTATTCGGCGGCTGAGTTCCTCAATGTGCAGCAATACCCCCACGTGCAACGCTGGGCAGAAAAGATCGCCAAACGCCCTGCGGTATTGCGTGGGCAACGGGTAAACCGGACCTGGGGGGATGAGGAAACCCAGGTGCCGGAGCGGCATCAGGCGGCGGATCTGGGCTGATTCTTGATCAGCTGGGGGAAGATGTTCACCCATAACCAAAAGTGGGGGACTCCCCCCACTCCCCTACAAAGTCAGCTTATCGCCCGTTCTAGCGGCGAAATTCAACCCATTGAATAAAAACAGTTTTCTCTTCAAAAACCCTCGATTCTCCGAGTTGGTGCGTTTTTTGCCGCTGCCATCACAAAATGGCAGTTTGACATTTATATGGAAGCGCAGCAGCACCCAACCGGGTACGGAACGAGGTAACCGCTATGTACAACACCCCTACGCAGCGCCAATCGAGGCTTGATCTTTTCCGCTACTCAGGCATTGCATCCGCGCTGCTGATCGCGTTCGGGATTACCTCCGCCAGTGCCGTGCCGTTGGATGACACCAGCCCACCGCCACCGAGCGACCCCTCTGCGTACACGCCCCTCCCTGCCGACCCTGTGGCCGTGCAGCAAGCGTTAGAGGCGTTGAAGTTGCTGCCCGAGGGCAACCACGGTGCGCTTGCGCTGCCCAACGGCGCGTACGGCGACCGAACCACGCCACGGACTGAAAACGTCCTGCAGCCGGCCCAGCAGACATCCTTCAGTTACCCCACCAATGGCCTGGCCAGCCCGCTGTTCGGTGCGCAACCCTTTACTCAGCAGATGCTGCTGTATGAAGAGTTCGGCCCGGAGAAACTCGACCCGACGGTAGAAGCCGGCACCCTCCCCTTCCCCATCCCCACTACTGGGCCAGCCCCGGAGCAAGACCCCAACAGTGTCGCGCGCAGCGGTCCCACGGGTACGGCGTTGGAAGCCTTTCTACGACAATCGGGGCTATCCCCATTTCCGACGCAGTATGCCAACGTACTGGATCGAAATCCCTGGAAGGCGCAAATCGAAGCCTTCCTCAACCGCCACCCAGTAGGCTCGCCGGCCGAGGGCCGGCCACCAGGAAAAGGCTGGTCGCATCAGCGCTGGAACGAGTTCTACCCGCAGGCGGCGATCAAGACGGCGCAAGCCGGCGCGCGGGTCAACCTGGGCTTACGCGATAACAGGCAAATGCACGGCTACGCTAAAGGCGAGTTCGGCCCCGGCGGGCTTTATCACAACACCGCCGGTATACCTGCCACCGAGGGGACGGCCAAAGGCATCGGTATCCGCTTTCACCCGAACATGCCGATCCAGAACCACAACTCGCTGTGGACCTTCGACGGCACGCTGCCGCCCAAGCTGCTGATGGTCCGCTACGGCCAACCGATATTGATGCGTCACTACAACGCCTTGCCGATCGACCCGGCAGCCAATGGCGGCTTCGGCCTGCATACCCTCAGCACCCATGAACACAACGGCCATAACCCGGCCGAAAGCGACGGATATACCAACGCATTCTTCTTCCCCGGTCAGTACTACGACTACCGCTGGCCGCTGCAACTGGCCGGCTACGACTCCATCAACACCACCGCGCAAGACCCCAGAGCCGCGTTCCCCTGCGCCGAGGGGGAAACACTCTGGGTCAACGATAGCCAACCCGGGCTCAAAACCTGCCAGAACGGCAGCATCAAGGTCCGCGGTGACTGGCGCGAGACCATGAGCACCCACTGGTTCCACGATCACATGCTCGATTTCACCGCCCACAACGTCTACAAGGGCAACGCGGCGATGATGAACTACTACAGCGCCCTTGACCGCGGCAACGAGGTACTCGAAGACGGCGTCAACCTGCGCCTGCCCAGCGGTTCGGCATTGTCGTGGGGTAACCGCGACTATGACGTCAACCTGACGGTTGCCGACAAGGCCTGGGATCAAAGCGGCCAACTGTGGTTCAACCCGTTCAACACCGACGGTTTCCTCGGCGACCAGATGACGGTCAACTGGCTCTATCAGCCGTATTTTGACGTGCGTGCGCGCAGCTATCGCCTGCGTATCCTCAATGGCTCGATCTCGCGCTACTTCAAACTGGCGGTGGTCCGCGAAGTGCGCGGCAACGGCGGTGAATTTCCAGGCCCGCAGGGCTCCGGGGTGTCGTACAACCGGGTGCCGTTCCACATGATCGCCAACGACGGCAACATCATGGAACATGCCGTACCCTTCGATGGCAGCATGGACCTCAATGGTAACGGCGACCTCAAGGACGACAACGGCATCATGCCGACCATGGCCATCGCCGAGCGCTACGACATCATCATCAACTTCGCCAGACACGGGATTCAGCCCGGCGACAAGATCTTCTTCGTCAACCTCATGGAGCACGACACCGGCAAGGGCCCAAGCGAGGACGCGGTGTCGTTGGCCGATGTCCTGTCCGAGAAATACAAAGCGGTCATCGACCAGACCAGCAAGGGCCCGAGGTGGCGCGATGGCGACCCGGTGGTCGGCAAGTTCCTGCAGTTCAACGTCAAGCCTTACAGCGGCAACGACCTGAGCCTGGACCCTGTGGCCTATGAACCGGCCAAACCGGGCAAGGCCGCCGGCAAGAAGATGATCCCGCTGACCATCGACCGCAACGATCAGAACATGCAGGCCAAGCTCAAGCAGGCGCGTCACCGCAGCTTTGAATTCGGGCGCTCCGACGGCACCGACACCAAGCCCTGGACCATCAAGACCGACGGCGGTTTTGGCTACTCTATGGACCCGCGGCGCATCACTGCCGCCCCGCAACTGGCCTCAGGCCCGACCGACGCCGGCTACTCAGGCGACGGCACCCTGGAAGTGTGGAAGATCAAAAATGGCGGCAATGGTTGGAGCCACCCTGTGCATGTGCACTTCGAGGAAGGGATCATTCTCAACCGCGACGGCAAGGCACCGCCAGAGTGGGAAAAATGGGCCCGCAAAGACCTCTATCGTGTAGGACCGGAAGTAGACAGCTCCGAGGAAGTCGAGATGGCGATCCGCTTCCGCGAATTCGCCGGCACCTTCATGGAGCATTGCCACAACACCCAGCACGAAGACAACTCCATGTTGCTGCGTTTTGACCTTGAGCACCCTGGTCAGTTCGAGCTGATGCCCTCGCCGATGCCGACCTGGGACGGTGTGGAGTACATCAGTTCCGCCGCCCTGCCCGGCTTCCGTGATGAGGACGACGAAGGACCGGGTGAAGGTGAAGACGACAATCAACTGCCCGTGGCCAGGAATGACAGCGGCGCCACCAAAGCCGGCGTGCCGATCACCCTCAATGTGCTGGCCAACGACAGTGACCCCGATGGTGACGTGCCGCTCACCGTCGTCAGCCTGGGGCAACCGGACTCTGGTCAGGGCAGCGTAAGCACCAACGGCACCCAGGTGACCTTTACCCCACCCACGACGGTAAACGAAGCCTACAGCGCGGTCTTCGAATACAAGGTCAAGGATGCACGGGACGGTGTGTCGGAACTGGCGGCCAACGTGAGCATTGCCGTCACTCCGGCAGCTGTAGAGGTTGATCAGAACCTCAAGGTAACCCGCGCCAGTGTCACCATTCGCAGTAACAACCGGTACGCCTGGGAGCTGGTCGGGACCAGCTCGATGAAGATTGGCGAAACCCTCGCGGTCACTGCATCGACCAGCAACGGACCATTGAGCCTGGGGACTGCGACGGTGTTGTCCGGCGGCAATTGGCGGCTGTCCGCCAGCACCACTGGCAGCGGGCCTTCGCCAAATCCGACGGTAACGATCAAGCCGCTTAACGGCAAAGCCATCACCGTTCCACTCACGGTGCGTTGATAACCGTCGCTGATCCTTTACACCTTCAGGAGGTAAAAGGCATGGGCTGGAAAACCTCGAAAATACTCAGCCGCTTGCTGCTCCTTGCACTGTGCAGCGCGCAATGGTCACTCGCGGCCGTCAGCGAAAGCGCCCCGGCCCAGCAATGGGGCCGGGACTACTTTCCCAACACCCCGCTGATTAACCAGGACGGCCAGCCAGTACGGTTTTTTGATGACCTGATCAAAGACAAGGTGGTGGCCATCAACTTCATCTTCACCACCTGTACCGACTCATGTCCATTGGAAACCGCGCGCCTGCGACAAGTGCAGAAACTGCTCGGCGAACGCGTGGGTCGCGATGTGTTCTTCTACTCGATCAGTATCGATCCAGAAACCGATACCCCGGAAGTGCTCAAACACTATGCCGAGAAATTCAAGATTGGCCCCGGCTGGCAGTTTCTGACCGGTAACAAGGACGACATCACGTTGTTGCGACAAAAGCTCGGCCTGTTCATCAAGGGTGTCGATGACGGACAAACCAAGGACCATAACCTCAGCCTGATTATTGGCAATCAAAGCACCGGGCGCTGGATGAAGGCCTCTCCGATGGAAAACCCCTATGTGCTGGCCGACCGCCTGGGCAAAAGCCTGCACAACTGGAAGCTGGCCAGTGCTAACACCAACAATTACGCCGAAGCCCCCAGCGTGCGCCAGCCCAGCGTCGGCGAACAGATCTATCGGACGCGCTGTTCCTCCTGCCACACGCTCGGCGATACCGAGCACGCCGGGATGCGCAGCATCGGCCCGGATTTACTCGGCGTCACCCGCCAGCGCGACCCTGCCTGGCTTACCCGCTGGATCAAAGAGCCTGATGTGATGCTGGCAGAGAAGGATCCGCTGGCCATGTTGTTGTATGAACAATACAACCGCCTGGCGATGCCCAACCTGCGTTTAGGCGATGTCGAGATCTCTGCCTTGCTGACGTACCTGGAAGAAGAAACCGAACGCCTGCAGCCGCAAGCGCCTGTCAGTACCTCGCAAGCCAGTAACTAAGAAAGGAGTTCAGCCATGGTCACGCGTCTATTGCTTCTTTGCACACTGCTCGCCGGTAGCACCCTGGGTTTCGCGCATGAATACAAGGTCGGCGAGATGCTGATCACTCACCCTTGGTCGCGTGAGCTCCCCGTCGACCTTCCAGGCGGCTCGGCTTATTTCACCGTGCACAATCAAGGGAGCGAAACGGATCGCCTGATCGCTGTCAGCAGCCCTCGTGCGCAAACATCCAGGCTGCATACCCAGGCCGGCAATGACGGCATGATGAACATGCAGGATGTTGCTGGCATGGACATTCCTGCCCATACCGAGGTGACATTCCAACCCGGCTCCAACCATGTGATGTTGACTGGAATGGAACAACCACTGAAAGCCGGTGAGCAGTTCCCGCTGACGCTGGAGTTTGAAAAGGCAGGCACGATTGAAGTGCTGGTCAAGGTTTTGCCGGTAGAAGCACAAGCCAGCCATGACACCGCTCACGCTCACTGATTGCCTGGTTAGCCGCTGGCCAGGGCCAAGAGCCGGACGACCCAATAAACGGCAATCGCCAGCTGTACAGCGAACGCGGCAAACCTGCAGAAGACCGCCGCAACACTTTGCGAAGCCAGATGAATGCAGGACTGAATCAGGCGCGCGACAAGAAACGTGTAAGCCAGTGGATCGGTGATCGCTGTTTGCCCGGTGAGCAAGGCCAGTACCAGCAGGCCAGCAAAAATCGGCAGCCCTTCCACACAGTTCGCATGCGCCCGCGCCAGGCGCTGCATGAAGGGAGAGAGCGTGGCGTTGTCCGGGGTGAATTGATTGGCCGGCACACCTTTGAACAGCACGAGAAAACCTCGCAGCAGCTCCATCAGAACGAGTAGCGCCAACGCCCACGCAATGAATCCGGCCAACACGATCGCACTTGGACTGGTCATCGGACTTCCCTCAATGATCACTGACGATCCCGCCAGCGATCCGAATCGTAGACATAAGAGTCGCCAAGGATACTGTCGTAGCGAATCAGCAAGCGTAATCGACCTTTGGCAATGGCCATGACCGCCGCAGGCTCATGGTCTTCCAGTATCACTGTAGTGGTGTTGAATTCTTTACCAGGTGCAATGAACTCGCCGACGATGAACAATTCGGCATGTTGTTCATAGGGAATATCCCCGAGCAACCTGCTACTGGCCGCCTCGAGCAGATCAGGCCCCTCACCCTGCAGTTGCGTGCCATCGACCCAGAGGCACACCTCACGAATGATGGCCGGCCCCAGCCCATTGTTTTCCAGGGTGAAACAGTAGGACCTGGTCTTGACGTCAATGCTGTTCCAGGCCGACAGGTGTGGCGTTGCCATCCGTCGTTTGTGCTGTTCGTGCAATTTTATCTGCCTGGATCTAAAGCGTACGGCGATACACACGACGAACACCGAAGCAAACGCCGCCAAGGCCGTCAACAGTGTTGACACCTCGGACAACCAGCCTTCCTGGGCCGTTACGACGTACACCACATAATCCTGTATGGGTTCCATGTGGCCCTTCCCGGCGCTGTCGAAACGTCAGACCCGCACGCTCATCGTTGTCTGAGAAGCATAGCAACTGCTTAGTAATGCCAGAGATTGGTTGGCACGCCCTACAGCACTCAGCTTTAATCTAATTGATGTGCCCAGGAGTTTCTTAACGACACTCACTATCGGGAGCACTGTCATGAACAAAGCTATTTTCGCGCTGGTCGCCATGCTATCAGCAGCAAGTGGCTGCGCTACTGATTCCCATGTCTATCGTGACCAGCCACTGGTTGCAAAGGTCGAGACGGGCATGAACAAAGAACAAGTCCAGAGCATTGGCGGCAAACCATTATCAGAAACCGGGCGTACCGTGGTGCCCGGTACTTGCTTCGACTACATGCTCACCCAACCCGGCAAAAAGCAGCCTTACCATGTCAGCTTCGATGGCGCGGGAAAAGTGGACCACAAGAGCTTCATGACCTGCGCAGAATGGAGTCGTGCCCAACAAAAATCCAGAGAGCCACCCAGCAACATGGGGGGTATGGGAGGGTCTGGTTATTAGCTGCTTTGCTTGCCACTCGGGCTTCAACTACGAGCGAGCCCGCCAAGCGCGGGCTCACGTTGAGCTGCTGAGCGTCCAGCACTCGGTGGTACGCTTGATCAGCAAATGTCAGCTAGCGACTTTGAAGCACAGACAAATGCTGGTCCCCGCCTGTTCCTGGCTACTGAGACTAACTTCCCCACCAAAGCGCTCCATGATCTGTTTGACCATGATCAACCCGATTCCCAGCCCGCCCAGTTTGGTGGTGTAGAACGACTTGAAGGCCATCATCTCTTGCTGGCGGGTCATACCTTTACCGGTGTCGTTGATCGAGAGATGGAGCTTTTGCCCATCTGCAGACAAGCTGGTGCTGATCGCCAACCGGCCGCCATCGGGCATTGCTTCAATGGCATTGGCAATCACGCTGTTGAGCACCTGCGCGAGCAACAGCTGGTGACTCACCACCAGTGGGGTGGGCCCAAAAACAAACGCTACCTGGACTTTCGAGCAGGCCAGTTGCTGCTCAAAGGCACTCAATACCGAATGAACGGCGCCGACCAGATCAACCTGTTCCGACTCTCCGCGCAACGGCCGCAAACACAGCAGCAAATCCCGTACCCAGATCGACATGCGGTCAACCTGACTGACGATATCCGCAATATTTTTTCCGGCAGGTTGCCCCTCCATGCTTTGCGCCAACTCGGCGCTGGTACGGATACTTGCCAGTGGATTACGCATGCTATGTGCCACCGCTGTCGACATCTCGACCAGGCCGCCATAAGTCTTGTTGGCTACCAATTGATCCTGCTGGGAAGCCAGCAACTTCGATGCCCGCCAGACAATCCAGAACAGCCCGAAATAAATGCCCAAACCGCCCAGCGCGGTAGCCATCCAGATCAAACGGAAGCCACGATTGACCCGTTCTATCAAATCCACCGGTTCCTTATAGATCTCCACCATCGCCAGAACATTGCCTTGTTCGTCAATCAGCGGAATATAGTTCTCGATAAAGAACTCCTGTGGCAGCTGAATGAACTGCTGCTCGATCCGTCCATCCTGAACCTCGTTATACCTCGCCGAAACGCGTCCCTTGGAGGTAAAAGCGGCCTCCAGTGCTGCATCCCCCACTATCTTGCGCCCCACCAATGCCGGATTGGTTGACCAGAAAACGACCCGATCAGGCGAATAGATAGTCGCTAACAGAATGTCTGGAAGGTGGGCAAGATGGTCCAGAAACTCGGAACGTGCGCGCCCCCGGTTACGCGCCGTTTCCTCGTTCAACATGCCATACACCGACGGCGCCAGCACCGCCCCCATCTGCATGCCCGAGAGGTCGTGATGGCGGATTTCGCCGATGGCCACTGCCTGAATGAACTGAGCCGACAACAGCGCATCGCGCTCAAGGCTTTCATTCATCAGAAAACGCGTCGACAGCGAGCCCAGGCCAATGGCAACGGCACCGATGATGAGAAAGCTGATGACCGAGAACCCGCGCAGCAGATCGAACTGCTCAGCGCAAGCGATTGATGTAACGCCTCGAACAGGAAAGTATCTGGACCAGAATGACGCTGCATTCATAAAAGAG
>JBOICD010000108.1:0-9467 GCA_050739855.1 Pseudomonas sp. | reverse complement strand
GGGACACATTGCTTATTATTGCGGGCAAACTGCCAGCCCGCTGCTATTTTGTGGCGATACCCTGTTCGCGGCGGGCTGCGGTCGCCTGTTCGAGGGCACCGCCGAGCAGATGCACCATTCCCTCGAACGCCTGGCGGCCCTGCCTGCCCAGACCCTGGTGTACTGCACCCACGAATACACCCTGAGCAATCTGCGTTTTGCCAGGGCAGTTGAACCCGATAACCAGCACATTGCCCAACGCTTCGACGACGTTACCCAACTGAGGGCGCACGATCGCATCACGTTGCCATCAACCCTGGCCCTGGAAAAGCTGACCAACCCCTTTCTGCGCACCACCGAAACATCCGTTAAAGAAAAACTAGACGAACGGAATGCCCTGATAAACCCTACGCCAAGTGCTGTTTTTGCTGGGTTGCGTGCTTGGAAGGACAGCTTCTAAACAGCCGCTGCTAGGTCCTGAAAGTTCTCAAAGGTTGACCACAGAGGGGCTGCTTTCTAGAATCGCCCGACATTTTTGCCCGGAACTTTGTCCCAGCCAATGTCGTCCAATAGCCGCAGAACCTTCAATTCCGTCGCCCTGACGCGCCTGGCCCAAGCCAGTGCGCTGGCCCTGGCCGCCACCCTGGTGGGCTGCCAGAGCACCCGTCAGCTCGACGAATCCGAGAGCGTTCGCGCGCACAACTACCAGGCGCGGATGAAGCAGAGGCCGGTGTTCGTCCCGGTCAAGCAAGCCGAGCAGGCGCCCCAGGATGTCTGGGAGCGCATGCGCCAGGGCTTCGCCCTGCAGGACGACATGGCGGCGAACCCGCGCATCGAGCAGCAACGCCTGTGGTTCGCCAGTAACCCCTCATTCCTGGAAACCGCCGGCGACCGAAGCAGCCTGTACATCCACTACATCGTCGAGCGTCTCGAAGAGCGCAACATGCCGCTTGAGCTGGCTTTGTTGCCGGCCATCGAAAGCGCCTACAACCCCATGGCCTATTCCCGGGCCCATGCGGTAGGTTTGTGGCAATTCATTCCGTCCACCGGTCGCCACTTCAACCTGCGCCAGACCCGTTTCTACGACGGCCGTCGCGACATCACCGCCTCGACCAACGCCGCGCTGAACTACCTGAGCCGCCTGCATGACATGTTCAATGGCGACTGGTTGCTCGCCCTGGCCGCCTACAACGCCGGTGAAGGTACCGTCAGCCGGGCCATCGAGCGCAACGAGAGGCTCGGCCTGCCTACCGACTACTGGAACCTGCCACTGCCCCAGGAAACCCGCAACTATGTGCCCAAGTTGCTGGCCTTGTCGCAAGTAGTGATGACGCCGCAGGCCTATGGCGTGAATCTCAACCCGATCGCCAACGAACCCTACTTCGAAGCCGTCGCCATCAATGACCGCCTGGACCTGTCGCGGGTCGCTGAGCTGGCCGATATCGACGAAGACGAGATGTTCCAGCTCAACCCGGCGTTCAAGAAGCGCATGACCGTCGATGGTCCCAAGCAACTGCTGGTACCGACCGCCAAGGCGCAGTTGCTGACCGCCAGCCTGTCGAACATGAAGCCGGAAGAGCTGCTCTCACTGCAGCCGAAAAAGGCCGTATTCGAAGCCGCACTGGCCGAAGCCGCACCGCGCACAACCACAACCCGCAACAGCCGTTACCGGGTCAAACGTGGCGACAGCCTGGGCAGCATCGCCAAGGCCAACAAGGTCAGCGTCAAAGACCTGCAGCGCTGGAACAAACTGTCTGGTCATGGCCTCAAGGCCGGACAGACGCTGGTCATGCAAAGCGCCCAGCCGGTGCAGGACAAGAACCAGAAAAAATCCACCCAATACAAGGTCCGCAAAGGCGACTCGCTGTACCTGGTGGCCAAGCGTTTCAACGTCGAAATGCAGCACCTCAAGCGCTGGAATCCGCGTAGCGGCCATGCCCTCAAGCCAGGCCAGACCCTGACTGTTTACCTGCCACACTGAGCACCAGGCTCCGCACCCTAGACCGGAGCCACGCCGACCGTCCTGGCGGACCTCTTTTTCCAGCCGATACAAGCTGTTACTGTAGCTGGAACAAAGCCCAAGCCGCCTGGATCGGATCGCCGACTTGATACGTCCCCTCCTGTTGCTGTCAATCAGCCTGGCCTTGAGCTTTCCCGCGGGCGCAACAATCAGCGAAAGCCATGGTTACGCCCAGTTCGGCACGCTCAAGTATCCAGCCAAATTCACCCACTTCGACTGGGTCAATCCGCAAGCGCCCAAGGGCGGCACCTTGCGCGCCATGGCATTCGGCACGTTCGATACGCTCAACCCCTACACCTTCAAGGGTTCAAGCCCGGTCACCACCCCCAACTTCTTGCAGTACGGGGTAACCGAGCTGAATGAACCCCTGATGGTCGGCACCGGACAGTACGACCCCTCGGGCGACGAGCCGACCTCAAGTTACGGCCTTATCGCAGGCTCCGTGGAGTACAGCGAGGACCGTAGCTGGGTGGTGTTCAACCTGCGCCCGGAAGCCCGCTTTCATGACGGCCATCCCATCACGGCCAGCGACGTGGCCTTTTCCTACCGCACCCTGCTCAAGGAAGGTCACCCGATCTACCGTACCAACCTGCAGGAAGTGCAGCGGGTCGACATCCTCAACCCAAGGCGTATCCGCTTCGTGTTCAAGCGCGCTGGCAATCCGTTGCTGATCCTGCGCCTGGGCGAGATGCCGGTGCTGCCGGCGCATTACTGGAAAGGCCGCGACTTCAAAGCCACCACTTTCGAGCCGCCGCTGGGCAGTGGTCCCTATCGCATCACCCAGGTCCAGCCGGGGCGGCGCCTGGTATTTGAGCGGGTCAAGGACTACTGGGGCAATGACCTGGCAGTCAACCGCGGCAAATACAACTTCGCCCGGGTCGAGTACGAGTTCTACCGCGATAGCGCGGTGGCCTTCGAAGCGTTCAAAGCCGGCGAGTTCGATATTTACATCGAGCACCAGGCCAAGAACTGGGCCAATGGCTACAACTTCCCGGCGGTGCGCCGTGGCCAGGTGATCAAGGCGCAGATTCCACACAAGATCCCGACCCAGACCCAAGGCCTGTTCATGAACAGCCGCCGCGCAGCCTTCAGCGACGCCAGGGTCCGCCAGGCCCTGGGGCTGATGCTGGATTTCGAGTGGACCAACCGTGCCCTGTTCAGTAGCGCCTATCGCCGCGCCAGCAGTTACTACCCCAACAGCGAATTCGCGGCCAGTGGCCTGCCGGTAGGCAAAGAGTGGCTGTTACTTGCCCCCTATCGCGAGCAATTGCCCGCCGCCTTGTTCACCGAACCCTACAAAGTCAGCCACACCAACGGGCGCGGCATCAGCCGCCAGACGCTACGCCAGGCCCTTGACCTGCTGGGCCAGGCTGGCTGGAAGCTCAATGGTCAGCGCCTGCTCGACAACAAAGGCACCCCGCTGAAGCTCGAGCTGCTGCTGGTCAATCCGAACCTGGAGCGGATCCTGCAACCTTATGTCGAAAATCTTGCCAGCATCGGCATCGATGCGCGCTTGCGTACCGTGGACCGGGCCCAGTACAAACAACGTCTGGACCAGTTCGACTTCGACATGATTCTGATGACCCTGAACCAGACCCTCAGCCCCGGCCTTGAGCAATGGTTGTACTTTCACTCCAGCCAGGCCTCGACCAAAGGCAGCAAGAACTACGCTGGGGTCAAAGACCCGGTAGTCGATCACCTGCTCGACACCCTGCTCGCCGCCCAGAGCCGCGACGAACAAGTGGCAGCAGCACGGGCCCTGGACCGGGTGTTGCTGTGGCACTACTACATGATTCCCAACTGGTACCTGGACAATCACCGCCTGGCCTACCGTAACCGGTTCGCCTTCGTCACCACGCCGCCCTACACCCTGGGGCTCAACAGCTGGTGGATAAAGCCTTCGGAGAACGCCCAATGATGTCACTGCCCGGCCTGCGCCTGAAGGCCTTCGCCCTGCTGCTGGCCTGCTTCAGTTTCCAGGCACTGGCTGCACCGCAACACGCCCTGACCCTGTATGACGAACCACCGAAGTACCCGGCCGACTTCAAGCACTTCGACTACGTCAACCCGGACGCCCCAAAAGGCGGCACTTTCCGCCAGGCCGGTTTTGGTGGCTTCGACAGCCTCAACCCGTTCATCAACAAGGGCGTCCCGGCCGATGACATCGGCCTGATCTACGACACCCTGATGACCCAGAGCCTGGACGAGCCCTTCACCGAGTACGGCCTGGTGGCCGGCAAGATTGAAAAGGCGCCGGACAACAGCTGGGTGCGCTTCTACCTGCGCCCGGAAGCACGCTTTCATGATGGCCACCCGATTCACGCCGAAGATGTGGTGTTCACCTTCAACACCCTGCTCAAGAGTGGCGCGCCGCTGTTTCGTGGTTACTACGCCGATGTCGCCGAAGTGATCGCCGAAGACCCGCAGCGGGTACTGTTCAAGTTCAAGCACAGCAACAACCGCGAACTGCCGCTGATCCTCGGGCAGTTGCCGGTGCTGCCCAAGCACTGGTGGGAGGGGCGCGACTTCAGCAAAGGCAACCTGGAGATTCCGCTGGGCAGCGGCCCGTACAAGGTCGCCGAGGTCAAGGCCGGACGCTCGGTCCGCTATGAGCGGGTCAAGGACTACTGGGGCAAGGACCTGGCGGTCAATCGCGGTTTTTACAACTTTGACGTGATGACCACCGATTATTACCGCGACAGTACGGTGTCCCTGGAAGCGTTGAAGGCCGGTCAGTTCGACTACCGCCTGGAAACGGCGGCGAAAAGCTGGGCCACCGCCTATGACGTGCCCGCCGTCCGAGAGAAGCGCCTGATCATGGAAGAGTTGCCCAATGGCAACCCGACCGGCATGCAAGGCTTCGTCTTCAACATCCGCCGCCCAGTATTCCAGGATGTGCGGGTGCGCGAAGCCCTGAGCCTGCTGCTGGACTTCGAGTGGACCAACAAACAATTGTTCAACGGCGCCTACACCCGCACCGGCAGCTACTTCGAAAACTCCGAAATGGCCGCCAGGGGCTTGCCCGATGCAGCCGAGCTGAAAATTCTCGACCCGCTGCGCGGCAAGATCCCTGAGCAGGTCTTCAGCCAGGCCTTCGCCAATCCGGTCACCGATGGCAGCGGCATGATCCGCGAACAGCAACGCAAGGCCTACAAGCTGTTGCAGGAAGCCGGCTGGCGCATCGTCGACGACAAGATGGTCGACGCTCAGGGCAAACCGCTATCCATCGAGTTTCTCCTGGCCCAGACCGATTTCGAGCGAATTCTGCTACCGTTCAAACGCAATCTGGCTGACCTCGGTATCGACCTGGTGATTCGCCGGGTCGACGTCTCCCAGTACATCAACCGCTTGCGTTCGCGTGATTTCGACATGATTGTCGGTGGCTTCCCGCAGTCCAACTCGCCAGGTAACGAGCAACGCGAATTCTGGCAGAGCGCTGCCGCCGACAACCCAGGCAGCCGCAACTTCATCGGCCTCAAGGACCCGGCCATCGACGCCCTGATCGAAGACCTGATCAACGCCGACTCCCGGCAAAGCCTGATCGAGCATTGCCGCGCCCTGGACCGGGTCCTGCAGTGGGGCTACTACGTGATCCCCAACTGGCACATCAAGACCTGGCGAGTTGCCTACTGGAACCACATTGGCCACCCGAAGGTATCGCCCAAGTACGACATCGGTATCAACACCTGGTGGATCAAGCCTGACGTCGAACCGGCCGTGCCGCTGACCGATGCGCCACCGACCACAGGGGCGCAATAGCATGCTGGCCTATATCTTTCGTCGTTTGCTGCTGATCATTCCAACCTTGCTGGGCATCCTGATCATCAACTTCGTGATCATCCAGGCCGCACCCGGCGGCCCGGTCGAGCAGATGATCGCCAAGCTCGAGGGCTTCGAGGGCGCCACCAGCCGCATCGCCGGTGGCGGTGCCGAGGTCTCGGTGGCAGGCTCCAACTACCGCGGCGCGCAAGGTCTGGACCCGGCCCTGATCAAGGAAATTGAAAAGATGTACGGTTTCGACAAGTCGGCGCCGGAACGTCTGTGGATCATGATCAACAACTACGCCCGGCTGGATTTCGGTGACAGTTTCTTCCGCGATGCCAAGGTCATCGACCTGATCATCGAAAAGATGCCGGTGTCGATCTCCCTGGGCCTGTGGAGCACCTTGATCATGTACCTGGTGTCGATCCCCCTGGGGATCGCCAAAGCCACCCGTCACGGCAGCCACTTCGACGTCTGGACCAGTTCGGCGATCATCGTCGGCTACGCAATTCCGGCGTTCCTCTTCGCCATCTTGCTGATCGTGGTGTTTGCCGGTGGCAGCTACCTTGACTGGTTCCCCCTGCGCGGCCTGACCTCGAACAACTTCGACGAACTCAGCACCACCGGCAAGATCCTCGACTATTTCTGGCACCTGGTCCTGCCGGTAACCGCGCTGGTGATCGGCAACTTTGCCACCATGACCCTGCTGACCAAGAACAGCTTCCTCGACGAGATCAACAAGCAATATGTGGTCACTGCCAAAGCCAAAGGGCTGAGCCCGAACCGGGTGCTCTATGGCCACGTGTTCCGCAACGCCATGCTGCTGGTGATCGCCGGCTTCCCCTCGGCCTTTATCGGCATATTCTTCACCGGCTCGCTGTTGATCGAAGTGATCTTCTCCCTCGACGGCCTGGGCCTGATGAGTTTCGAAGCGGCGATCAACCGTGACTACCCGGTAGTCTTCGGCACCCTGTTCATCTTCACCCTGCTCGGCCTGGTGGTGAAACTGATCGGCGACCTGACCTATACCCTGGTCGACCCCCGTATCGACTTCGACAGCCGGGAGCACTGAGATGACCCTGTCCCCTCTCAACCGTCGACGCTTCGAGCGTTTCAAGGCCAACCGCCGCGGCTGGTGGTCGCTGTGGCTGTTCCTGATCCTGTTCGGCCTGAGCCTGGGCGCCGAACTGATCGCCAACGACAAACCCCTGGCCGTGCGTTACGACGGCGAATGGTATTTCCCGGCGCTCAAGCGCTACCCGGAAACCACCTTTGGCGGCGAATTCCCGCTGGAGGCCAATTACAAGAGCCCCTACATCCACGAGTTGCTGGCCGCCAAGGACAGCTGGGTACTCTGGGCGCCTATCCCGTTCAGCTACCAGAGCATCAACTACGACCTCAAGGTGCCCGCTCCGGCGCCACCTTCGACCCAGAACTGGCTGGGCACCGACGATCAGGGCCGTGACGTGCTGGCGCGGGTGATCTACGGGTTCCGCATCTCGGTACTGTTCGCCCTGACCCTGACCATTCTCAGCTCGATCATCGGCGTGGTGGCTGGCGCCCTGCAGGGCTTCTACGGCGGCTGGGTGGACCTGGCCGGGCAACGCTTCCTGGAGATCTGGTCGGGCCTGCCGGTGCTGTACCTTTTGATCATCCTTGCCAGTTTTGTACAGCCAAACTTCTGGTGGCTGCTGGGGATCATGCTGCTGTTTTCCTGGATGAGCCTGGTCGATGTGGTGCGCGCCGAGTTCCTGCGTGGCCGCAACCTGGAGTACGTACGTGCGGCGCGCGCCCTGGGCATGCAGGACGGCCCGATCATGTTCCGGCACATCCTGCCCAACGCCATGATCTCGACCATGACCTTCATGCCCTTCATTCTCACCGGCGCCATCGGCACCCTGACCGCCCTGGACTTCCTCGGCTTCGGCCTGCCACCCGGTGCGCCATCGCTGGGCGAACTGGTGGCCCAGGGCAAGTCCAACCTGCAAGCGCCCTGGCTAGGCATCAGCGCCTTTGCCGTGCTGGCGCTGATGCTCAGCCTGCTGGTATTCATTGGCGAATCCGCCCGCGACGCCTTCGACCCGAGGAAATGAAATGAGCAATGAAACCTTGATCGAAGTGCGCGACCTGGCGGTCGAGTTCGTCACCGGCGAGCAGAGCCAACGGGTGGTCGAAGGCATCAGCTTCGACATCCGCCGCGGCGAAACCCTGGCCCTGGTCGGTGAGAGCGGATCAGGCAAGTCGGTTACCGCCCATTCGATCCTGCGCCTGCTGCCCTACCCGCTGGCGCGTCATCCGTCCGGCACTATTCACTACGAAGGGCGCGACCTGCTGACCCTGGATGAAAAGCAGATGCGCCATATTCGCGGCAACCGCATCGCGATGATCTTCCAGGAGCCGATGACCTCGCTCAACCCGCTGCACAACATCGAAAAGCAGATCAACGAGATCCTCCTGCTGCACAAGGGCCTGCGTGGCAAGGAGGCCACTGCACGCACGCTGGAGCTGCTTGACCTGGTAGGCATCCCTGAGCCACACAAACGCCTCAAAGCCCTGCCACACGAGCTCTCAGGCGGCCAGCGCCAGCGGGTAATGATTGCCATGGCCCTGGCCAACGAACCGGAGCTGCTGATTGCCGACGAGCCGACCACGGCGCTGGACGTCACCGTGCAGCTGAAGATTCTCGAATTGCTCAAGTCGCTGCAGGCGCGCCTGGGGATGGCCCTGTTGCTCATCAGTCATGACCTGAACCTGGTCAAGCGCATTGCTCACCGGGTGTGCGTGATGCAACGCGGCTGCATCGTTGAACAGGCCGATTGCGAGACCTTGTTCCACAGCCCGCAACACCCGTATACGCAGATGCTGCTCGGCGCCGAGCCCAGCGGCGGCCCGGCCGACAACCCGGCAGGCAAGCCGATGCTGGAAGTCGAAGACTTGCGCGTCTGGTTCCCGATCAAAAAAGGCCTGCTGCGGCGCACCGTCGATCACGTCAAGGCAGTGGACGGCATCAACTTCAGCCTGCCGCAGGGGCAAACCCTGGGAATTGTGGGCGAAAGTGGTTCGGGCAAATCCACCCTCGGCCTGGCGATCCTGCGTTTGCTCGGCAGCCAGGGTGCCATTCGCTTCCAGGGCACCGCGCTTGAAAGCCTGAATCAACAACAGGTGCGTCCGCTACGCCGGCAGATGCAGGTGGTGTTCCAGGACCCGTTCGGCAGCCTCAGCCCACGTATGTGTGTCAGCGACATCGTCGGCGAAGGCCTGCGTATTCATCGCATCGGTACCGCGGCAGAGCAGGAGCAGGCAATCATCGCCGCCCTGCACGAAGTTGGTCTGGATCCCCAGGCTCGCCACCGCTACCCCCATGAGTTCTCTGGCGGCCAGCGCCAGCGCATCGCCATCGCCCGCGCCCTGGTGCTGAAGCCGGCGTTGATCCTGCTGGACGAGCCGACCTCGGCGCTGGACCGGACAGTGCAACGCCAAGTGGTCGAGCTGTTGCGTTCGCTGCAGAGCAAATACAACCTCACCTACCTGTTCATCAGCCATGACCTGGCGGTGGTCAAGGCGCTGAGCCATCAGTTGATGGTGGTCAAGCAGGGCAAGGTGGTGGAACAAGGCGCAGCGGCGGATATCTTCGCCGCACCGCAACATGCCTATACCCGACAGCTGCTGGAAGCAGCCTTTCTGGCACCTGCGGGGGCTGTGGGAG
>JBOICD010000107.1:0-9558 GCA_050739855.1 Pseudomonas sp. | reverse complement strand
CGCCATCACCGCCTGCGTGCCGACCTCCGAATGCCTGACCGCCAGCGCCCGGCACCGGGAGAAGGCTTGCACCAGCTGTTGCGGCAGCACCAGATAACCCAGACGCAACGCGGGAAAGGCTATCTTGCCGAACGTGCCGACATACAACACCCGCCCGCTACGATCGAGCGCCGCCAGCGGGGCCAACGGTGCCCCGCTGTAGCGGTACTCGCCGTCGTAATCGTCCTCGATGATCCAGGCGTCCTTGCGCTGCGCCCAGTCCAGCAGTTCCAGGCGCCGGGCCAGGCTCATGGTGACCCCGGTGGGATACTGGTGCGAGGGGGTTACATAACTCAGGCGGCAATGCGCCACGTCATAGAGTGCAGCGCAGTCCAGCCCTTCGTTATCGACAGCAATGCCGCGCACTTGCGCACCGGTCAGGGCGAAGGCATTACCGGCGGCACGATAGCCGGGGTTTTCCACAGCCACCACGTCACCCGGTTCCAGCAGCAACTGTGCACAAAGGCTTATCGCCTGCTGCGCACCACTGGTGATCACAATTTGTTCAGCCGTGCAGGAAAGCCCACGCGATCGACGCAAATAGGTGGCAATCAGCTCACGCAGCTCTGTCTCCCCCGCCGGATCGCCGTAGCCCAGTGCAGCAGGATCCGGATTGCGCCAGAATCCCGCCTGCAGCTTGGCCCAGACGTCGAACGGAAACAGATCGAGCGCCGGTAATCCGACACGAAATGCCCGTGGCGGGCCGCTTTTCGGCGCGGGTAAATGGTACTTTTCCAGCCGTTCCAAGGGGCCATTGTGGATAACATTACTGGATATAATCTCAGTATTTTCCGGCGCTTTTGTGGATAACCCTGTGGAAAAGCCCAGGGATAACCCTGTGGATACTTTTGTGGATAGTTTTGGCAGCTGACTCACATAGGTGCCGTCGCCGACCCGGCTCTCGATATAGCCTTCGGCATACAGCTGGTCATAGGCACGCACCACGCTGTTACGCGACAGCGCCAATGCTGCGGCCATGTCACGGGTGGCCGGCAAGCGCGTACCGCTGCTCAAACGGCCATCCAGCACACGCAGGCGCAGCGCCTGGTAAAGCTGACGGCTCAACCCCTGGCGGCGGTCAAGGACAATACCCGTAGGGTCGAACGGCAACGCGAAAGGACGCACGCTCATGACAATGGACCTATCAAATTAACTGGAAATGGCTCTTACCATAGACCATTAGCCTGCCTAGGATTGGACCATTCGCCAAGGACAATCCTCATGTTCACACCTTCGAGCTACAAGGAAACCGATCTCAGCCAACTGCACCGGCAGATTGAGCAGACCCGCCTGGCCGTGCTGGTCACCCAGGGTGAACAAGGCCTGCAGGCCAGCCACCTGCCCCTGCTGCTGGATCGCAGCCAAGGCAGCAACGGCACCCTCTACGGCCACTTTGCCCGCGCCAACCGGCAATGGCAGGCGCTGGAAAACGGTGCCGAAGCCCTGGTGGTGTTTGCCGGGCCCGACGCCTATGTCAGTGCCGGCTACTATCCGAGCAAGGCCGAGGATCCGCGCACCGTGCCGACATGGAACTACGTGACCGTGCACGCCTGGGGCAAGGCCGAGGTGTATCACGATGCCGAGCGCCTGCTGGATATCGTCCGACGCCTGAGCGACCACCATGAACAAGGTCAAGCCAAGCCGTGGTCGGTGGATGAAGCGCCCGCCGATTACATGGCCGGGATGCTCAAGGCGATCGTCGGCTTTGCCCTGCCCATCGATCGCCTGCAAGGCACGCGCAAACTCAGCCAGAACCGTTCGGCCATCGATATCGAAGGCGTACGCACAGGCCTGGCCAACAGCCCCGATCCCCTGGATAACCAACTGGCCGCAGTGATGCGCCAATCTTGAAGGAATCGCTCATGCCGACCGTTACCCTCCACCCGGTTACTGCCGATGACCACAACGCCTGGCTGCCCCTGTGGCAGGCCTATCAACGCTTCTATGAGACCCGTATTGGCGATGAGGTGACAGCCGTGGCCTGGCAGCGCATGCTCGATCCCAGTGAGCCGACCAATGCCGCGCTGGCCTGGGTCGACGGCAAAGCGGTGGGCATGGTCCACTGGATCTATCACCGCTCGAACTGGAGCATCGAGAACTCCTGCTACCTGCAGGACCTCTATGTCCAGCGTGAACAACGTGGCCTGGGTGTCGGCCGCCAGTTGATCGAATACGTCTACGCTACGGCGAAAGAGGCAGGCTGCGCCAAGGTTCACTGGTTGACCCATGAAACCAACGCCACCGCGATCAGCCTCTACGAGCAGGTGGCCGAACGGCCGGGCTTCATCCAGTTTCGCAAACCGCTGTAAGCCCTGGAGCCTTTACATGAATGCATCGTTGCACTGGCACCCGGCAAAACGCCCGCCCCCCAACACCCTGATCGGGCGCTTCATTCGCCTGGAAAAACTCGATCCCCGGCGCGACCGCGAGGACCTCTGGCAGGTGTTCCAAGGCCCCGATGCCGACCCGAAACTCTGGGATTACCTGGCCTACGGGCCGTTCACCGAGCGCGAAAACTTCGACCACTGGCTCGACAGCAACGCGGCCAGCAGCGATCCGTTGTTCTACAGCGTCATCGACCGCACCAGCGGCCAGACGCAAGGCATTCTCAGCCTGATGTCGATCGTCCCCGACCAGGGCCGTATCGAGATCGGCCATATTGCCTTTGGCGCCGCCATGCAGCGTACGCCCAAAGGCACCGAGGCGATCTACCTGCTGGGCAAGCTGGCGTTCGAACTGGGCAACCGCCGCCTGGAGTGGAAGTGCAACAACGACAATGCCCGCTCCAAACGTGCAGCCGAACGCTTCGGCTTCCGCTTCGAAGGGGTGTTTCGCAAGCATATGGTGATCAAGGACAGGAATCGCGATACGGCCTGGTTCTCGATTACCGATGATGAGTGGCCGGCGATTGCGGCGGGGTTTGAGCGTTGGTTGAGTGAGGACAACCAGCGCCCGGAAGGCCAGCGCCGCACGCTGGAGGCTTGCCGCGCCTCTAACTGAGGTTCAGCTGACCTGACGCACACGCCTGACCACCCCCATCTGCAGACCGAAAGGCCGGAACACGGCGTTCAGCGATTTGAGCGTCGGGTTCCCTTCGCCTTGTTCGATTTGAATCAAGGTACGTACCGAAATCTTGCACATGCGGGCGAACTGGCTCTGATGCAGCTTTGCCACTTCGACCCGCAGACGGCGTACCGCCGCACCCAGTTCCAGGCTGCCATCGGCAATACCTTCGCGGACACTTTCGATCAGCAGGCCGCGAACATCGATCGAAACTGTCATAGCAGCCCCCACTCTTTCATTCGTTGCCCAAGATTCTTCAAGGCAATCGCCGGATGGTTCATTACAGCGTCCGGTAAACCGCTATCGGCCAGAAGGTCTGGTAATGCCAACAATGGCCGGGCGTCCTGGCACAGCCGGTCAAAGGCCAGTTGCGGATCTATCAGGTCTTTCAGGCTGTCACAGACTGCGCGCCAGTCAAATTCGCCGGCACGCTCCCCAGCCGAAAGCCACTTAATGGTGCGAGTGATGCCTTCGGCGTCCATTACCATCGGTGCAAGGTCATAGATTGGCGCCAGCCGCAGCGCATCTTCGGTGCGAATCACTGCCGTATTGCGACCATGGTTATCGGAGTTGCCCAGGATCTTGTTGATCAGGTCCCGGCGCAGATAATCGGCGATCAGATCAGGCACCTGGGCTTTCTGACCGGCTTCGATCCACAACTTCGCCAGCATGCGGATGACCTCCAAATGGTCCATTCGGCTTCCTGCCTCGGTCACACCCGCCAGTGAGTAAATCGACTCTACCGCCAGCCGTTCAACGCCCCGCTCACTGACCTGACGATCAAAGCGTTTCATCCACAAGCTCGGCTTGGTTGCTTCCTCCAGAGCCAGTTCGGCGGTCGCTACGGTATCGATACCCAGCTTCTGCAGTGCCTTGTAGTACTGGTACTCGGCGCGCAGGATGTCCTGATCGTTGTTCAATGCCTGGTTGCGAGCAAACTTCACGAACCAGTGGCAAGTTGCCTTAGCATCGTCCAGGGCGGCATCCGGATAGAGCTGGCCATTCACGTCCTCGGTCAGCAACAGCTTGGGTGCTTCCCCTCCCGCGCCGGTTGCGCCGCCAATCGCGGCACCTTGCTCGTAGGCGTACTCCAGAAAGCGCTGGTCGCGGATGACTACATCCTGACGGGTGAAGCCCATAGGGATCGCGTCATCCAGCGCCTCGGCCGATTCCTTGATACGCAGATTGCCAATGGGCGCTGGCGTACTACGACCCAACAGGTAGAGATCATCCCCCAGGCCCTGGGGCTTCTCACGTCCGATATGCTTGAGCAGGAAACGCTTGGCGGCACCCGACGGTGCTATGTCGTAGAGAAAGGCTGGCGCTTGCTTCAAGGAAAACGTGTCGTAGTCCACGGGTAGCCTGGCACTCACCGCCATGGCAAAGGTGCTCTGGTAGGCGTCCAGATTGTTTCTGATGTAGGCGGATTTATAGGCGATTTCGCAAGGGCTCAGAAAACCGTTTTCTGGCTGCGCGAAGTTCATGGACATGACGTCCTGCCACCGACCTTCTGCATAAAGCTGGAGCGTGAGTGGATGCATTAGAGACCTGCAATTTACTGCATATACACTGAGTTAATCGGCTTCATACCTGCAATATAGTGCATTTTTCAAATAACCACGAAATCAATGAATGCATTTTAATGCAGCTAGCTCAGAAATTTTGCCGATAATCTGCATTAAAATGCATGTCGATGAACAAAAAAAGGGGAGCATACGCTCCCCAGAGGTTAACCGCTTGTAGATGAAGGCCTGAAAATCAGCCCTCGATCTCGATCAGGATTTCGCCCGGGTTGACCCGGTCGCCCTTGGCGACATGAATGGCGGTGACCTTGCCGGCGATGTCCGCCTGGACTTCGGTTTCCATCTTCATGGCTTCGGTGATCAGCACCGGCTGGCCGGCTTTGACCATGTCGCCTTCCTTGACCAGCACATCGACGATATTGCCCGGCATGGTGGTGCTGACGTGGCCCGGTGCGCTGGCCTGCTTGCGCTTGCTGCTGCCGCCGCCGACGAATTCGTTGAGCGGTTCGAACACCACTTCTTCCGGCATGCCGTCGATGGACAGGTAGAAGTGACGCTTGCCTTCGGCCTTGACGCCGACACCGGTAATGTCGACGCGGTAGGTTTCGCCGTGGACGTCGATGACGAACTCGGTCGGCACGCCTTCGCCGCCAGCCGAGGCCACCTTGCCAGCTTCCGGAATCGGCAGCAGCACTTCAGGGGTCAGGGAACCCGCTTCGCGCTCTTCGAGGAACTTGCGCCCGATGTCCGGGAACATGGCGAAGGTCAGCACGTCTTCTTCGGACTTGGCCAGGTTGCCGATATCGGCACGCAGCTTGGTCATTTCCGGCTTGAGCAGGTCTGCCGGGCGCACGTCGATGACTTCTTCGCTACCGATGGCCTGACGGCGCAGGTTCTCGTCGACCACGCCAGGGGCCTTGCCGTAACCGCCTTGCAGGTACAGCTTCACCTCGTTGGTGATGGTTTTGTAGCGCTCGCCGGCCAGCACGTTGAAGAACGCCTGGGTGCCAACAATCTGCGAGGTCGGGGTCACCAGCGGCGGGAAGCCGAGGTCTTCACGCACGCGCGGGATCTCAGCCAGCACTTCGTTCATGCGGTTGAGCGCGCCCTGCTCCTTGAGCTGGTTGGCCAGGTTGGAAATCATCCCGCCCGGTACCTGGTTCACTTGCACGCGGGTATCCACGGAGGTGAACTCGCTTTCGAACTGGTGGTACTTCTTGCGCACGGCGTAGAAGTACAGGCCGATTTCCTGCAGCAGCTCCAGGTCCAGACCGGTGTCGAACTCGCTGCCCTTGAGCGCTGCAACCATCGACTCGGTACCCGGATGGCTGGTACCCCAGGCAAAGCTGGAGATCGCGGTGTCGATGTGATCGGCGCCGTTCTCGATAGCCTTGAGTTGGCACATGGCAGCCAGGCCGGCGGTGTCGTGGGAGTGCACGAACACCGGCAGCGATTGCTCGGCCTTCAGCGCCTTGACCAGCTCGCCGGTGGCGAATGGGGTCAGCAGGCCGGCCATGTCCTTGATCGCCACCGAGTCGCAACCCATGGCTTCCATCTGTTTGGCCTGGGCCACGAAAGCGTCGATGGTGTGCACCGGGCTGGTGGTGTAGGCAATGGTGCCCTGGGCATGCTTGCCGGCAGCCTTGACCGCTTCGATGGCCACGCGCAGGTTACGCACGTCGTTCATGGCATCGAAGATGCGGAACACGTCGATACCGTTGACGGCGGCCTTGGCCACGAAGGCTTTGACCACATCGTCGCTGTAGTGGCGGTAGCCGAGCAGGTTCTGGCCGCGCAGAAGCATCTGCAGACGGGTGTTAGGCAGCGCTGCACGCAGTTTGCGCAAGCGCTCCCACGGGTCTTCCTTGAGGAAGCGCACGCAGGCGTCGAAGGTCGCGCCGCCCCAGACTTCCAGCGACCAGTAGCCGACCTTGTCGAGCTTGTCGCAGATCGGCAGCATGTCGTCGGTACGCATGCGGGTGGCCAGCAGGGACTGATGGGCGTCGCGCAGGATTGTGTCGGTTACAAAGATTTTCTTGGACATTATGGGATTCCTCACAGGCCTGCGTGGGCGGCAATGGCGGCAGCGATGGCCAGGGCCAGCTCTTCGGGTTTGCGCTTGATCGAGTAGTTGGTCAGTTCCGGATGGCTTTCAACGAAGCTGGTATTGAACTGACCGCTGCGGAATTCCGGATTGCGCAGGATTTCCTGATAGTAGGCGGCAGTGGTCTTCACCCCTTGCACGCGCATGTCGTCCAGGGCCCGCAGGCCGCGGTCCATGGCTTCTTCCCAGGTCAGCGCCCAGACCACCAGTTTCAGACACATCGAGTCGTAGAACGGTGGAATGGTGTAGCCGGTGTAGATCGCCGTGTCGGTCCGTACGCCGGGGCCGCCGGGTGCGTAGTAACGGGTGATCTTGCCGAAGCTGGGCAGGAAGTTGTTCTTCGGATCTTCAGCATTGATCCGGAACTGCAGGGCAAAGCCGCGGTGCTGGATGTCTTCCTGCTTGACCGACAGCGGCAGGCCGGAAGCAATACGGATCTGCTCGCGAACGATATCGATACCGGTGATTTCTTCGGTGATGGTGTGTTCCACCTGCACCCGGGTGTTCATTTCCATGAAGTACACCTCGCCATCGGCGAGCAGGAACTCCACGGTACCGGCGTTCTCGTAACCCACCGCCTTGGCTGCGCGCACCGACAGGTCGCCGATGTAGGCGCGCTGTTCAGGGGTCAGTTGCGGGCTTGGGGCGATTTCGATCAGTTTCTGGTTGCGGCGCTGGATCGAGCAGTCGCGCTCAAACAGGTGCACAACGTTGCCGAAGCTGTCACCGAGGATCTGCGCTTCGATGTGTTTCGGGTTAACGATGCATTTTTCCAGGAACACTTCCGCCGAGCCAAACGCCTTGGTCGCTTCGGAAATCACCCGCGGGAATGCCTGTTCCAGCTCTTCGCGGCTGTTGCAGCGACGAATACCGCGGCCGCCACCACCGGAGGTGGCCTTGAGCATTACCGGATAACCGATGCGGTCACCCTCCTCAAGCGCCTCGTGAATGTCGGCAACGTTGCCTTCGGTGCCCGGGGTCACCGGTACACCGGCCTTGATCATGCTGCGACGGGCTTCGGTCTTGTCACCCATGCGGCGAATGACTTCGGCTGCCGGACCAATGAACTTGATCCCACGTTCAGCGCAGATGTCCGCAAGTTCAGCGTTCTCCGACAGAAAGCCATAACCGGGATGCAGGGCATCACAACCGGTTTCCACTGCCAGATTCACCAGCTTGCGCGGGTTCAGGTAACCGGCCAGGGGCTCGGCACCAATGCTGTGGGCCTCATCGGCACGCTTGACGTGCAAGGCATGGCGGTCGGCGTCGGAGTAGATCGCCACGGAGCGAATGCCCATTTCGGCGCAGGCACGCACGATCCGAACAGCAATTTCACCCCTGTTGGCGATCAGGATTTTTTTTATCACTGGAGTATTCCCAAGGCCGCTAGAACAAACGAGCCGGCACCGCCGGTCGGCGCGTGACCAATCGTCGCTGGCCAGTCGCATCTTTACCCTAGCGCTGTCTCTGGATAAACAAAAATCAATATTTATTAGGGTGTGCATTAGCAAAAGCTTATAGTGCTGTTACAAGGTTTTGCCGGGATGTGGAAAAAATGCGTAAGTCATTGATGCGTATGACATTGCGTCAATTGCAGATCTTCAATGAGGTCTGTGATTTGCGTTCCTACAGCCGCGCGGCCGAGGAGATGAACCTGACGCAACCCGCCGTCAGTCTACAGATCCGCCAGCTCGAAGAACTGGTGGGCCAGCCGCTGTTCGAGTACGTCGGCAAAAAACTCTACCTGACCGAGGCTGCCGAAGCCCTGCAGCGCGCCAGCCGCGACATCTTTGGCCGCCTGGAAAGCCTCGACATGCAGCTCTCCGACATGCAGGGTTCGTTGCAGGGGCAGCTGAAGCTGGCAGTGGAGTCCAGCGCCAAGTACTTCGTCCCGCATCTGTTCGCCGCCTTCAAGCGACTGCACCCTGAAGTCAATCTTACCCTCACCGTGGTCAACCGGGCCCAGGCCATCCGTCGCCTCTCGGACAACCGTGACGACCTGATCATCATGTCCATGGTGCCCCAGGACATGGGCCTGGAATTCCTGCCGTTTCTCAACAATCCGATTGTCGCCGTGGCACCGCCGGATCATCCCTTGTGCAAGCTGGAAAAGCTGCGACTGCAGGATCTTGAGCCGCATACCCTGCTGGTTCGCGAACAGGGCTCGGGCACCCGCAAGGCCTGTGAGGAGTACTTCAAGGACAAGCGCGTGCACTTCACCCAGACCCTTGAGGTCGCCTCGGCCGATGCCCAGCGCGAATGCGTGATTGCCGGCCTGGGCATTGCCCTGCTGACCCGGCATGCGCTGAACCTGGAACTGGCTACCGGGGTGCTGCGCGAGCTACCGGTCGAAGAGCTGCCGCTGTACCGCAGTTGGTGCGTGGTGCAGTCCAAGGCCAAGCGGCAGTCGCCGGTGGCCTTGGCCTTTCTTGCATTCATCCGCAGCGAACGAACGCAAATCAGCGGGCTTGTTGAGCGTTTTTCGGGGAGTTTGCCGCCGATACCTGCCATACGCTGATAGCTTGCAGTTCAGGGTAATCGGCGATTTCCTGGAGCAGGCGGCGTTGTTCGGAGTAGCTTTCGATCGCGCGGCGGTACTCCATGCGGCGCTGATCTTTCTCCTGCTGCTTGCGGGACTTGGCGTTGGGTTGATACGAGCCATCGAGTTCACGAGCCATTGCATATCTCCCTGATCGAGTGCGGGAGCTTCAGCCTGACTACGCGGCGTTACGATTTGGCGGCGGGCCAATGACAAATCAATGAAACGACAGACATCCCTGTGGGAGCGGGCTTGCCCCGCGAAGCGATGTAGCTGAAAGACCGCAATCG
>JBOICD010000106.1:0-9575 GCA_050739855.1 Pseudomonas sp. | reverse complement strand
CAACAATGGCCTACACAGTCATGATGGTGTTTGTCACCCGTCCTGAAGCAATCAAGATGGCCCCCTTGGCGCAAATACTGCGGCTGTGGCCGGACATCGAGCTGAACATCTGCTCCACCGGCCAGCACCGGGAAATGCTTCAGCAGGTGCTTCGGGACTTTGGTCTGAGCGTGGATGAGGACCTGCGGGTAATGGCCCAGAACCAGACCCTCAACAGCCTGTCGCAGCAATTGCTGGCACAGCTGGACGCCACCTACGCCCGGATCCAGCCAGACATCGTCCTGGTCCATGGCAGCACCACCACCAGCTTCATTGCCGCCCTCGCCGCCTTCAACCGGCAGATACCCATCGCTCACGTCGAAGCCGGATTGCGCTCCGGCAACCTCAAGTCGCCCTGGCCCGAAGAAGGCAACCGGCGCCTGACTTCAGTGCTCGCCGACCTGCACTTCCCGCCCACCAACCGCGCGCGCGACAACCTGTTGCGCGAGGGCGTGGTGCCAGAGCAGATCGAGGTCACTGGCAACACCGTCATCGATGCCTTGCTGTGGATGCGCGAGCACTTGATCAAGAGCCGCTGGAAGCCGAGCGCAGGCTCTGCTCTGGCGCAGTTGCGCGATGACCAGCGCCTGGTGCTGATCACCGGCCACCGTCGCGAGAACTTCGGCCAGGGCTTCGAGCGCATCTGCCTGGCCCTGGCGGAACTGGCCCTGCGTTACCCGGACGTACAGTTCGTCTACCCGGTGCACCTCAATCCGCAGGTGCAAAAAGCGGTGTACGCGTTGCTCTCGCACCAGTCGAACATCCTCTTGGTACCCCCTCAGGACTACCAGCATTTCGTCTGGCTGATGGACCGCGCCTACCTGATCCTCACCGACTCCGGAGGCATCCAGGAGGAAGCGCCGGCCCTGGGCAAGCCGCTGCTGGTGCTGCGTAAAGTCACTGAGCGACACTCGGTGCTCGAAGGCGGCACCGTGAAGCTGGTAGGCACCCAGACTGAACGAATCGTCAAGGAAACCAGCTTGCTGCTCGACAACCCTGAAGCCTACAAGCAGATGAGCCGTGTCTTCAGCCCCTATGGCGATGGCCATGCGAGCGAGCGCATCGTAGAACGACTGAACCGCTGGCTTGAAGAAAACCCTCGCGAACGTCCCGAGTCATGAGGTTGGCGTTGGTCGATGTCATCCCTGTGTAGCGGGCTTGCTAATCTTCAGCCGCAACGCAAGCACTACAAGAACTCATCGAATACGCAAGGCCGCCATGTACAAGACCATCGAACAACAGGTGCGCAGGAATATCGCACCGCCCGAGCTGCGCCGGGAGTTTCGCCAGCATGATTTCGAAAGTCTGCACTCGTTCTGCCTGCTGATCTTCGGCATCAGCATCGGCATCTGGCTGCTGTTCGACCTGATCGTCAGCTACCTGGGCCAGCAGGACTTCACCTGGAAATCGATGGCCTTCATCACGGTCATGGCGACCCTCAGCATCGTCCTGGCGTTCACGCGCAAGGCCGGGCACTTCGACCTCCTCAACCTGGTATTCATCGGCGTCATCACCCTGGCCATGCGCCTGGTGATCGAAGGCCTGCCGCAGGAACTGCGCCCGGCCTGGCTGATGCTGGGTGCCTCCAGCGTGTTGTACAGCGTGTCGGTATTACCGGTGCGACGCTGGTCTTTTTTCGCCGCGCTAGTGGTCACCTGGATCAATCTTCACCCCTTCCAGGTGCCGGGCATGCACCTGTTCGACCTGCGCGGCATCATGTTCATGTGCTACGCCGTGTTCCTCAACGGCCTGATCCTCTACACCTACCTGAAAATGCGCAGTGCCAAGCTGCACAACTTCTACATGTCCAAGGTGCTGCTGGATCAGGCCTATGTCGACGCCCTCACGGAGATCCCCAACCGCCGCTCATTCATGGCCAAGGCTCAGACCCACCTGCAAGAACACGACGAGCAGAGCCGCTACCTGGCGATGGTTGATATCGACAACTTCAAGAAGGTCAACGACCAGTTCGGCCACGACATCGGCGACGTCGTACTCAAGCGTACCGCGGCCAACATCAAGGCATCGATGACCGAGTTCGAGTACGCACGCCTGGGGGGTGAAGAGTTTGCCATCTACCTCTGGGGCATCAATCAGGCTGACGCCGAGCAGCGCGTCGATGCGCTGTGTCGACAGGTCCGTGAAGACGCCAGCGAGCATCCGGTGACCATCAGCATCGGTCTGACCCGCATTGAGCGCGAAGATACTTTGACCAATGCCCTGATCAATGCCGATGAAGCTCTGTACCAAGCCAAGCATGAGGGCAAGGACCGCTATGTGCTGTGGGAGCGGCGGTGCGACGACTCGACTTGCCCCGCGATGCGATGTTGACTGCGCCGACGTCATCGCGGGGCAAGCCCGCTCCCACAGAAGCCCGCTCCCACATGTTCACCCGCGCGGCAAGCGAATCCTGAACTGTGCGCCGCCCAACGCCGACTGGCTCACGGTCAACGTCCCACCCTGCCCTTCGATCGCCCGCCGACTGATCGCCAGCCCCAGGCCAAAGCCACCGGTGGCACGATCCCGGCTACGGTCCAGGCGGTAGAACGGCTGGAAGATCAATTCACGCTGATCAACCGGAATACCGATACCGTCATCCTCGACAGTCAGCAGGCAGTGGCCCTCGGCATCCAGGCTCAGGCGCAGCAATAACTGCCGGTCGCAGTAGCGCATGGCATTGCGCACCAGGTTCTGCAGTGCTCGGGCGGTGAGCCGTGGGTCGAGGATAAAGCGCGGCAGGTTGTCTTCGGCGCGCACCTGCCATTCGATACCGCGACCATCGAGTTCTTCGGCAAAGCTGCCGAGAATGCTGTCGACCAGCTCCAGCAGCGACACCTCGACGCGCTCGCGCGCCTGATCGGCGTTCTGCAAGCGGCTGTAGGACAACAGCTCAAGCACCAGTTCGTCCAGCTCACGCACATGCCCGACCAGTTCCAGCAAGCGCTTGCGGCAATGCGGCGGTACTTCGTCGAACAGCAGCACCAGGCCAAAATCAAGGCGGGTCAGCGGTGTGCGCAGTTCATGGGAAACGGCGTTGAGCAGTTCGCGTTGCTGGGTCAGCAACCGCTCGACATCCTGGGCCATGGTGTCGAACACCTCGGCCAGTTCGCCAATGTTCGAGCGCGCCGGGATCTGCGTACGTTCCGACAAGCGCCCCTGGCCCAGGCTCCGGGCGGTTTCCTTGAGGCGCTCCAGATCACGCCAGTGCGGCCAGACCCACAGCAGCAGACAGCCGAGCAAGGCGGCAACGATCAACACCGTGACGCCCCAGGAAATCAGGTTGATATCCAGTGGGTCCGGAGGATTACGCAGCTCCACCGCCCAGGTCGCGTCCAGAGGTGCCAGGGCCGACTTGTAATAGCCCCAGTCGCCCAGACGTACGACATTCTCGCCGGCCGCCAGACGCGCCCGGTCGGCATGCGCCAGACCGATCTGGTCCTGGCGCCGCAACTCGATCTCCAGCGGAGCAAAATCCGCCGCCAGTTCACGCTCCACTGCCAGCCAGCGCTCGGCCGGGACCTGTTGAAAGCGCTCGACAATGAGCTTTTGCACGCCCTTGGCCTGATTCAGGTTGTAGGCGATGAAGCGCTCATGAAACGCCCCGACAATAGCGTCGGGAATCAGCAACAGAGCGCCGGCGTACGCGGCGATGATCACCAAATACAGGCGAATCAGGATCTTCAGCATACCGGTGTCAGAACTCCCACTCGAGGCGGCTGAACAGATAGCCCTTGCCCCACACGGTCTTGATCTTGCGCGCTTCGCCGGCGCTGTCGTCGAACTTGCGCCGCAGCTTGGAGATGGCCACGTCCACCGAACGGTCGGTGCCATTGAACTCGATGCCGCGCAGTTGTTGCAGGATGCGGTCGCGGCTGAGCACCACGCCGGCATTACGCGCCAGTACCACCAGCAGGTTGTACTCACCGCTGGACAGCTCCACCCATTGCTCGCGCCAGAACACATTGCGTTCGGCCAGGTCGATGCGCAGGCCGCCGACCACGATCAGATCGGTTTCCAGGCGCGGCTCATTGATGCTGCTGCGGCGCAGCAAGGTCCGCACCCGGGCCAGCAGCACCCGTGGTTCGCAGGGTTTGGTGACATAGTCGTCGGCGCCCATCTCCAGCCCGAGCACCTGATCATGACTGTCGTCACGGGCGGTGAGCATGAGGATCGGCAACGACTGCGATTCGGCGCGCAACAGGCGGCAGACCTGCAGGCCATCCAGGCCCGGCAGCATCAGGTCGAGGATCACCAGGTCCGGTTTGGTGCGGCGAGCCTCGGCCAGCACGTGATCACCACGGGCAATCACCGTGACGCAGAAATCATTGCGCTGCAGGTAGCTGGCGATCAATTCGGACAAGGCGCAGTCGTCTTCGACCAGAAGGATATTCGGCATGGCTAGTTTGACAGGCTGGGAAAGTCAGGCAAGGATATAGGACCTTGTGCGCAGCCAGCGCAACCCTTCACACTTTTTCACACTCGGCCTACACAGCTTAACAGTTGGACGTTGGCCTCCTGCCTTAGCATTGCCGGGTCATTTATGGAAGATCCGCATGTTCAGTTCAAGCCCCGTTCGTCTGTGCGCCCTGCTGCCGCTGTTTGCCATCGTGCTGTCCCTGAGCGCGTGCAATGACAGCGCCCTCGAAGAACAGCAGGCACCGCCCAGCACCGTCAGCATCGAGACGGTGAAAATCCAGCCCCTGGCCATCAGCACCGAGCTCAATGGCCGCATCCTCGCCCCGCGCACCGCCGAGGTCCGCGCCCGTGTGGCCGGCGTGGTGCTCAAGCGCGTGTACCGTGAGGGCAGCGACGTCAAACAGGGCGACGTGCTGTTCCGCATCGACCCGGCGCCGTTCCAGGCAGATTACGACAGCGCGCGTGCGAGCCTGGCCAAGGCCGAAGCCACCCGCTACCAGGCGCGCCTGCAGGATCAGCGCTACCGCGAACTGATCACCATCAACGCTGTCAGCCGCCAGGACCACGACAACGCCCGCGCCGCGCTGATGCAGGCCGATGCTGCCGTGGCCGAAGCCAAGGCCGCGCTGGAACGGGCGAAGCTGAACCTGGGTTACGCCACCGTTACCGCGCCGATTTCCGGGCGCATCGGCCGTGCCCTGGTAACCGAGGGTGCGCTGGTCGGCCAGAACGAGAGCACGCCACTGGCGACCATTCAGCAACTGGACCCGATCCATGCCGATGTCACCCAGTCGACCCGCGAACTCACCGCCCTGCGCCGCGCCCTGCGCGCCGGCGAGCTGCAACAGGTGGGCCAGGACCAGGCCGGCGCCACCCTGATCCAGGACGACGGTACGCCCTACCCGCTGCCGGGCAAGCTGCTGTTCTCCGACATCAGTGTCGACCCGAGCACCGGGCAGATCACCTTGCGCAGCGAGTTCCCCAACCCCGACCTCGACCTGCTGCCGGGCAGTTTCATTCGCGTACGCCTGGAGCAAGCGATCAAACAGCAAGGCATCAGCGTGCCGCAGCGCGCCATCCTGCGTGACAGCGCCGGCAATCCGCGGGTGTTGCTGGTCGATGCCCAGCAGCGCATCAGCGAGCGCCCGGTGGTGCTCGGCGGCGTGCAACACGACCGCTGGATCGTCAGCGCAGGCCTGGCTCCCGGTGACCGGGTGGTGGTCGAAGGCCTGCAGCACGTCAATCCAGGCGACCAGGTACAGGTCGACAACGCGGGCAAGGACGCCCCTTCCATCGTTCAGACCACCGGCCAGTGAGGGCCTGATTCATGCCGCAGTTTTTCATTGATCGCCCGGTATTCGCCTGGGTGGTCGCCCTGTTCATCCTGCTGGCCGGTGCCCTGGCAATTCCGCAGTTGCCGGTCGCCCAGTACCCCGACGTGGCGCCACCGCAGGTAGAAATCTATGCCGTCTATCCGGGTGCTTCGGCGCAGACCATCGACGAAAGCGTGGTCAGTCTGATCGAAGAGGAGCTCAACGGCGCCGACAACCTGCTCTACTTCAGCTCGCAAAGCAGCCTGGGCAGCGCCACCATTACCGCCACCTTCGAACCTGGCACCAACCCGGACCTGGCCCAGGTCGATGTGCAGAACCGCCTGAAAGTGGTCGAGTCGCGCCTGCCGCGGCCAGTCACCCAGCAAGGCCTGCAGGTGGAAAAGGTGTCCACCGGTTTCCTCTTGCTGGTGACGCTGACTGCCGAGGACGGCAACCTCGATGAAGTGACGCTGAGCGATTTCCTTGCGCGCAACGTGATGAACGAGATCCGCCGCCTCAAGGGCGTCGGCAAGGCCCAGCTGTATGGTTCGGAACGGGCCATGCGGATCTGGCTCGACCCGCAGAAGCTGATCGGTTTCAACCTGACCCCGGATGATGTCAACGAGGCGATTGCCGCCCAGAACGCCCAGGTCGCGCCAGGCAGCATCGGCGACCTGCCCACCACCGGCAGCCAGGAAATCACCGCCAACGTGGTGATCAAGGGGCAGTTGAGTACTGTGCAGGAGTTCGAAGACATTGTCTTGCGTGCCAATCCGGACGGTTCGCGGTTGACCATCGGCGATGTCGCCCGGGTCGAGATCGGCAGTCAGGAGTATCAGTACGGCACCCGCCTGAACGGCAAGCCCACCAGTGCCTTCAGCGTGCAGCTGTCGCCCGGTGCCAACGCCATGGAAACCGCGACCCTGGTGCAGGCCAAGCTTGCCGACCTGTCGCGTTACCTGCCAGCGGGCGCCAAGTTCGATATCCCTTACGACACCTCGCCGTTCGTCAAGGTTTCGATCCAGCAAGTGATCACCACCCTGCTCGAAGCCATGGCCCTGGTGTTTGCGGTGATGTTCCTGTTCCTGCAGAACATCCGCTATACCCTGATCCCGACCCTGGTGGTGCCAGTGGCACTGATGGGCACCTTCGCGGTGATGATGGTGCTGGGCTTCTCGGTCAACGTGCTGACCCTGTTCGGCATGGTCCTGGCCATCGGCATTCTGGTGGACGACGCCATTGTCGTGGTGGAGAACGTCGAGCGGATCATGAGCGAAGAAGGCCTGACGCCGCGCGACGCGACGAAAAAGGCCATGGGCCAGATCAGCGGCGCGATTGTCGGCATTACCCTGGTGCTGGTGGCGGTGTTCCTGCCCATGGCCTTCATGAGCGGCTCGGTGGGGGTCATCTACCAGCAGTTCTCGGTGTCGATGGCGGTGTCGATCCTGTTCTCGGCGTTCCTCGCCCTGAGCCTGACCCCGGCCCTGTGCGCCACGCTGCTCAAACCCATCGCCAAGGGCGAGCACCACGAAAAACGCGGGTTCTTTGGCTGGTTCAACCGCCGCTTCGAAAACCTCAGCAATGGCTACCAGCGCTGGGTGATCCAGGCCCTCAAGCGCAGCGGCCGCTACCTGATGGTGTACCTGGTGCTGGTGGCGGGGCTGGTCTACGGCTTCAGCCAGTTGCCCTCCTCGTTCCTGCCCACCGAAGACCAGGGTTACACCATCACCGACATCCAGCTGCCGCCAGGGGCCAGCCGGGCGCGTACCGAAGCGGTGGCAGCGCAGATCGAGGCGCACAACGCCACAGAACCGGGGGTTGGCAACAGCACGCTGATTCTCGGTTTCAGCTTCTCCGGCAACGGCCAGAACGCGGCGCTGGGCTTTACCACGCTCAAGGACTGGTCCGAGCGCGGTGCCGGCGACAGTGCCCAGTCGATTGCCGACCGCGCCAATGCGGCCTTCAGCCAGCTCAAGGACGCCATTGCCTATTCCGTACTGCCACCACCGGTGGACGGCCTGGGTACCTCCAGCGGTTTCGAGTTCCGCCTGCAGGACCGTGGCGGCCTGGGCCATGCGGCGCTGATGGCCGCGCGCGATCAGCTGCTGGCCAATGCCGAAAAGAGTCCGGTGCTGGTCAACGTGCGTGAAAGCGCCCTGGCCGAAAGCCCGCAAGTGCAGCTCGAAGTCGACCGCAAACAGGCCAACGCCCTGGGCGTGTCCTTTGCCGATATCGGCAATGTGCTCAATACCGCGGTGGGTTCCAACTACGTCAATGACTTCCCCAATCAAGGGCGCATGCAGCGCGTGGTGGTGCAAGCCGAAGGCGACCAGCGCGCCCAGGTCGAAGACCTGCTGAAGATTCATGTGCGCAACAGCAACGGCAAGATGGTCCCGCTGTCCGCCTTTGTCCAGGCCAAGTGGGTCACCGGCCCCGTACAACTGACGCGCTACAACGGTTACCCGGCGATCGCGGTGTCGGGCGAACCGGCGCCGGGCTACAGCTCGGGCCAGGCAATGGACGAGATCCAGCGCCTGGTCGATCAGCTGCCGCTGGGGATGGGCCTGGAGTGGACCGGGCTGTCGCTGCAGGAGCGTTTGTCTGGCGCCCAGGCGCCGATGCTCATGGCGCTGTCGCTGCTGGTGGTGTTCCTGTGCCTGGCAGCGTTGTATGAAAGCTGGTCGATTCCGACCTCGGTACTGCTGGTGGTGCCATTGGGTGTGCTCGGTGCAGTGATAGCCGTGAGCTTGCGCGGCATGCCTAACGACGTGTTCTTCAAAGTCGGCTTGATCACCCTGATCGGCCTGTCGGCGAAGAACGCCATCCTGATCATCGAGTTCGCCAAGAGCCTGGTCGATGACGGCCATGACCTGGTGGACGCGACGGTACAGGCAGCGCGCCTGCGCCTGCGGCCGATTGTCATGACCTCGCTGGCATTCATCCTCGGCGTGGTACCGCTGGCAATTGCCAGCGGCGCCAGCTCGGCCAGCCAACAGGCGATCGGCACTGGGGTGATCGGCGGCATGCTCAGTGCCACGCTGGCGGTGGTGTTCGTACCGGTGTTCTTCGTCGTGGTCATGCGCCTGACCGGCAAGCGCCGGACCCGGACGCAACAGCCACAGGCAGCGCTCGAAGAGCACTGATCTGGACAGTTGGCGGCGCGCATGGGAAGGTAACCGGCTGACACTGCCAGGAACCCTACCCATGCCCGCCGTCACTCCACCCTGCTCCATTCTTCTGCTGGCCGGCGGTCGCGGCCAGCGCATGGGCGGCCAGGACAAGGGCCTGCTGCCCTGGCAGGGCAAGCCACTGATTGCCCATATCCAGGCGGTCGTGCGGCCACTGACCGATGACCTGATCATTTCCTGCAACCGCAACCAGGACCAGTACCGGCCTTATGCCGATCAACTGGTCAGTGACGCCCAGGCCGACTTCCCCGGGCCGCTGGCCGGCGTGCTGGCGGGGCTTGCAGTGGCACGCCATCCCTGGATGCTGGTGCTGGCCTGTGATGCACCATTGATCGACAGCGCGCTGATTGTTGATCTGCTCAGCCAGGCCAATGACCAAGGGCAACCGGCAATGATTCGCCAGGGAGGTTACTGGCAGCCGATGTTCAGCCTGATTCCCTGCGCGTTGCGCGATGGCCTTGAACAGGCCTGGCAACAGGGTGATCGAGGGATTCAGCGGGCGTTGCTCAAGCATCCGGTGCGGGCGCTGGAATACCCGGAGGATGATCGACGCTTGAGCAACTTCAATACGCCGGAATTTCTTCAGCGCTGATTCGAATCTGTGGGAGCGGGCTTGCCC
>JBOICD010000105.1:0-9580 GCA_050739855.1 Pseudomonas sp. | reverse complement strand
GCCATCACATCGGCTTGCCCATGCCTGGATCGCCTGCTTTGCAGTGCTGTTCAATCTGCTGGCCATGCCGTTGTCCGCTGCCGCGCCAAAAAGCCAGAGCGAAGAATTGCTCTGGGGCGCGTTCTGCTCCACTGGCGGCACCAAGCTGGTCGCCATTTCTCTAGGCTCGCCGGACGGCAGCCAACAGAACGATGACCACTCGACCATGCAGCATTGCTGGTGCTGTTCCGGGGCTGCGCCACTGTTGGCGCTACCAGGGCATCCGCCACGCTTGCTGCTGCCTGCCCAGGACTTTGCAGCTCCCTGGATCCTGCTCAGCGCCAACCAGCCGACCCCGCGTCAGCTGTGGCCAGCGCTGAATCCACGTGCCTCCCCTCTGGCCTGATTTCACTACGCTCACTGTTGCGAACCTGAATCGACTGGAGAATCACCATGTTCAAGAACGCCCTGCTGCTGGCTGCCCTGTTGCTGCCGGCAACCTTTGCCACTGCCCACGAATACACCAAGGGGGATCTGCATATCGCCCATCCGTGGTCGCAGGAACTGCCGCCCAACGCCCCTAACGTCGCCGCCTACTTCGTCGTCCACAACAACGGCACTACCGCCGACACGCTGCTCGGTGTCGACAGCCCGATCAGCGACGATGCCCAGCTGCATGAGCATGTGCACAAAGACGGCCTGATGAAAATGCAGCAGGTGCAGAGCGTCGAAGTGGCCGCAGGCAAAGACCTGGTGTTCGCCCCCGGTGCCTACCACGTGATGCTGATGCAACCCAAGGACCGCAGCCTGCTGACTGATGGCAAGCGCTTCCCGTTGACCCTGCATTTCAAGAACGCTGGCGATATCACCGTCGAAGTTGCAGTACAGAAGCAAGCTCCCGAAGGCGAAGCACACAGCCACTGACCGCTGAACGCTGCTCACCATGAGCATCGCCCGCAGCAGCCTCACCCACCCCATGCGCCCTGACTTCAGAAGGGTTCGCGGCAGCTGGCTGAGCCTGTTCGCCATGTTGATGATCTTTATCGGCCCACTGGTTTCCCAGTCGATGCCGATGGATCACCGTGCCATGTCGAAAGACATGGGCATGAGCATGGCCATGGACAACAGCGCTGATTGCCATGGCGACAGCCATCACAACAGCAGTCCATCGCTGCAGGTTATCTGGGAGAAGTGCGGCTACTGCAGCCTGTTCTTCCACTGCCCGGCACTGCCGCAGGCCCTGAGCCTGCTCAATACCGAAGCGGCGCCTGCCAGCGGTACCTTGATCGTCCAGCCCCGCCAGGGCCATGCCCGGCAGACCGTTTTCCCCGGGGCCCGAACCCGCGCTCCACCATCCTTCATCGTCGTCTGAAAACACCTTCTGCGCTCAAGGGGCCGGCACCTCGCCGCTGACCTTGCGCGCCCTCATGACTGATCGATGTTGGAATCACTATGTCCAGCTGTACTGCTGTCTTTCGTTTGTCCCTGCGCGGGGCCCTCGCCGTGATCTGCGGCACCCTGCTCAGCCCCTTCGCCCTGGCCGCCAGCCAGCCGCTTGACGAACACGCTCACGATACCGCCGAACTGAGCCCGACGGTAATCACCGCCGTCGCCCCCAGCTCGCCCCTGACCATCGTCACCAACCCCAAAGACCCACGCCAACCGGTGCCGGCCAGCGATGGCGCCGACTACCTGAAAACCATCCCCGGCTTTTCCGCGATCCGTGCTGGCGGCACCAATGGCGACCCGGTACTGCGCGGCATGTTCGGCTCACGGCTGAACATCCTCACCAATGGCGGCGTGATGCTTGGCGCCTGCCCCAACCGGATGGACGCCCCCACCTCCTACATCTCGCCGGAAACCTACGACCGCCTGACCGTAATCAAAGGCCCGCAAAGCGTGATCTGGGGCCCAGGCGCCTCCGCCGGAACCATCCTCTTTGACCGTGACCCGGAGAAATTCGGTGAGCTGGGCAGCCGGGTCAATGCCAGCCTGCTGGCCGGCTCCAACGGGCGCTTCGACAAGCTCATCGACACGGCCGCGGGCAACCAGCTGGGCTATGTGCGCTTTGTCGGCAACCAGTCGCACTCGGACGATTACGAGGACGGCAATGGCGACACCGTGCCGTCGCGCTGGGACAAATGGAACGGCGATGTCGCCCTGGGCTGGACCCCCGATGCCGACACCCTGGTGGAACTCACTGCCGGCAAGGGCGACGGTGAAGCCCGTTACGCCGGGCGCGGCATGGACGGCTCGCAGTTCAAGCGCGAAAGCCTGGGCCTGCGTTTTGAGAAATCCAACATCGGCGAGGTCTGGGACAAGCTTGAAGCCCAGGTCTACTACAACTACGCCGACCACGTGATGGACAACTACACCCTGCGTACGCCCTCGGGCACAGGGATGATGGGTATGCCGATGGTCAGCAACGTCGACCGCCGCACCCTGGGTGGCCGGGTCAAAGGCACCTGGCGCTGGAGCGAACTGCAATTGATCGCTGGCGTCGATGCGCAGACCAACGAACACCGCCAGCGCGGTGGCATGGGTATCGATGTTCACAAAGAGATGCCCTGGACCAAAGACGCCGACTTTCACAACTATGGCGCGTTCGGCGAACTGACCTGGTATGCCGCCGAGCAGGACCGCGTGATCAGCGGCGCGCGCCTGGACCGTGCCTCGGCCAAGGACTACCGGGAAACCAGCGCTACCGGCGGCGATACCCGTGCAGATACCTTGCCCAGCGCCTTTGTTCGCTACGAGCATGACCTCGTCGAGATCCCCGCCACCACCTACGTTGGCCTCGGCCATGCCGAGCGCTTCCCGGACTACTGGGAGCTGTTCTCGCCCAAATCGGGCCCAGCCGGTTCGGTCAATGCCTTCGACAGCATCAAACCGGAGAAAACCACCCAGCTGGACTTCGGCATCCAGTACCAGACTGAAGACCTGCAGGCCTGGGCCTCGGGCTATGTCGGGCAGATCCGCGATTACATCCTGTTCGACTACCGCACGAACAGGATGGGCAAGAGCAGCTCGCGGGCACAGAACATCGACGCGCGGATCATGGGCGGCGAACTCGGTGCAGCCTATAGGCTGACCTCCAACTGGAAAGCTGACGCCACCCTGGCCTACGCTTGGGGCAAGAACAGCAGTGATGGCACGGCGCTCCCACAGATGCCACCGCTGGAAAGCCGCCTGGGCCTGACCTACAGCCGTGACGACTGGAGCGCCGGCGCACTCTGGCGCGTGGTGGCCGCGCAGAACCGCATCGCCGAGAACTACGGCAACGTGGTCGGCAAGGACTACGAAAAAAGCGCGGGCTTCGGCGTGTTTTCGCTCAACGGCAGCTACAAGGTCAGCAAGCGCCTGAAGCTCAGTGCGGGGGTCGACAACCTGTTCGACAAGGCTTATGCCGAACACCTGAACCTGGCAGGCAATGCCGGCTTCGGCTATCCCGCAAGCGATCCACAGGCCATCAATGAGCCGGGACGCACGCTCTGGACCAAGGTCGACCTGAGTTTCTGACTCACCCTGCCCACCAGCACCGACGGGGTGTACACCATTGCCGTGTTCGCCGACGACCCACGCAACGACGCCACCCTGCATGTCGACCAGTACACCGGCAAGGTCCTGGTGGATGTGCGCTGGCAGGACTACAACAACGTTGCCCGCGCGACCGAGCTTGGGGTGATGCTGGCGGTTTGGCTGCTGGACTGGGGTAGCAGTGCCCGCTCCCACCGAGGCCGCCTAACAGCAAGCACCTGGTTAAGGCAGCTGCTAACATAGCCGCCCGCTTTCGACAGGACTGTCATGAGTACCCTGAGTATCAGCGACCTGCACTGGTCGCCCCTGGGCCACGGCCATTGTCATCACCAGTTCCAGCTGCGCGCGGTCGATCTGCAGGTCAGGGCGGGGGAGTTCGTCGGGCTGATCGGCCCCAACGGCAGTGGCAAGACCAGCCTGCTGCGCTGTGCTTATCGCTTCAACAAGCCCGAGCGTGGCCAGGTGCGCCTGGATCAACACGACCTGTGGCGGCAATCGCCGCGCTGGTGTGCACAACGGATTGCCGTGGTCTTGCAGGAGTTTCCCGATGCCTTCGGCCTCAACGTCGAGGAAGTCGTCGCCATGGGCCGCACCCCTCACAAGGGTTTGTTCGATGGCGACAACGACGAAGATCGCCAACTGGTCAAATCAGCACTGCACGCGGTCGGTCTGGAGGGTTTCGACGACCACGCCTTTGCCAGCCTGTCAGGCGGTGAAAAGCAGCGGGTGATCCTTGCCCGGGCGCTGGTTCAGCAACCGCAGCTGTTGATCCTCGACGAGCCGACCAACCACCTCGATCCGCGTTATCAGCTGGAGCTGTTGCAGCAGGTGCGCCGCCTGGGTATCGGCACCCTGGCGAGCATCCATGACCTGAACCTGGCCGCCGCTTTCTGTGATCGCCTGTATGTCCTGGACCACGGGCGCATCGTCGCCAGCGGCACGCCGAGCGAAGTGCTCACCACCGAGTTGCTGCACGAGGTCTTCGGGGTACAGGCACTGATCGACCGTCACCCCCTCGCCGACCACCCACGCCTTACCTGGATAACCCAGCGATGATTCGAACCACCCTGCTTCTGCTGCTGGGCCTGCTCGCCAGCACCAGTGTCTTCGCCCAGGCGACCCAGTACCCGTTGACCATCCAGAGCTGTAACCGCCAGGTGACCTTCAACAAGGCCCCGGAGCATGCCCTGAGCCATGACATCAACATGACCCAGATGATGCTCGCCCTTGGCCTGCGCCAGCGCATGGTCGGCTACAGCGGTGTCAGCGGCTGGAAGGCGGTCACCCCTGAGCTGCGCAAAGAACTCGATGGCCTGCCGGAGCTGGCCAGCAAGTACCCGTCGGTGGAAACCCTGCTCAACGCCAATGTCGACTTCTTCTTCGCCGGCTGGGACTACGGCATGCGCGTCGGTGGCGACCTGACTCCGCAGACCCTGGCCCCGCTGGACATCCCGGTGTACGAGTTGACCGAGTCCTGTGCCTTCGTCATGAGGCGCCCGGCGGCCAGTCTCGACGACACCTACAACGACCTGCGCAACCTGGGCCGGATTTTCGATGTGCAGGACCGCGCCGAGCAGTTGATCGGCCAGATGCAACAGCGCATCGCCGTCGTACAGCAACAACTGCCCGCACAGCGCCCACGGGTGTTCCTGTATGACAGCGGTGAAGACCGGGCCATGACCTCCGGCCGCCTGGGCATGCCGCAAGCGCTGATCGACGCCGCCGGTGGCCGCAACGTACTGGACGATATCGAGGCCAGCTGGACGCGGGTGAACTGGGAGAGCGTGGTCGAGCGCAATCCGCAAGTGATTGTCATCGTCGACTACGGCGAAATCAGCGCTGCGCAGAAGCAGGCATTCCTTGAGCAGCATCCGGCCTTGCAGTCGGTATCGGCGATCCGCAACAAGCGCTTCGTGGTGATTCCCTACGTGGGCGCCACGCCGAGCCTGGAAAACGTCGAAGCCATCGAAGCCATCGCCGCAGGCCTGCACGACACATGAGTCGCTATCGCCTGCTGTTGCTCGGTTTGATTGGCCTGCTGCTGGTGTCCTGCGTGGTGTCGCTGGGTTTTGGCGCCGCGCCGGTGCCGGTCGAGGTGGTATGGCGGGTGCTGCTGTTCAAGGTCTTCGGCATTGCCCCCGAAACACCCGCCTGGAGCACCGGCCAGGAACATATCGTCTGGCTCATCCGCGTGCCGCGCATGCTCCTGGCAGCACTGGTCGGTGGTGGACTGGCAATGATCGGTGCCGTGTTGCAGGCAACAACGCGCAACCCCTTGGCCGACCCGCACCTGCTCGGCGTGACCTCCGGCGCCACGCTCGGCGCGGTGCTGGTGGTGCTGCACATCGGTGAAGTACTCGGTGTGCTGACCTTGCCGCTGGCAGCCTTTGCCGGCGCCCTGTGCAGCATGCTGCTGGTGCTGGCGATTGCCAGCCGCCACGGCCGCCTGGACAGCGACCGCCTGCTGCTGTGCGGCGTGGCGGTGGCCTTTGTGATGATGGCCATCGCCAACCTGTTGCTGTTTCTCGGCGATCACCGCGCCAGTTCCGCAGTGATGTTCTGGATGCTCGGCGGCCTGGGCCTGGCGCGCTGGGAACTGCTGCCGATCCCGGCCATCAGCGTGCTGTTGGGGCTGACCCTGTTGCTGGGCATGGCCCGTGCGCTGAATGCGCTGATGGCCGGCGAGCAAACGGCGGTGACCCTCGGTTTGAATGCGCGCTCGGTGCGCCTGCTGGCCTTCCTGATCTGTTCGCTGCTGACCGGCGTGCTGGTGGCGATCAGTGGCTCGATTGGTTTTGTCGGCCTGATGGTGCCGCACATTGCCCGGCGTCTGGTCGGTGCCGAACATACCCGCCTGCTGCCGGTGTGTCTGCTGCTCGGCAGCCTGTTCCTGATCTGGGTCGATGTTGCCGCGCGCACGCTGATTTCGCCGGAGGACCTGCCCATCGGTATCGCCACCGCAGCCATCGGTGGTCTGTTCTTTATTGGCTTGATGCGCAAGCGTTGATCATCGTCAACCACGCTTTGGTCTTGAGACGTATTGTCGCGGCTGCGCCAGGAAGGCGCGTGTTAGCCTAACGCGCACAAGAGAACTGCACTGAACGGAATGCCTAGCCTATGACCGCGAACCTGTCCCCGCAACACCCCACGCCTGACGAACACGAACACCTCGAACGCAGCCTCTCCAACCGCCATATCCAGCTGATTGCCATCGGTGGCGCCATCGGTACCGGGCTGTTCATGGGCTCGGGCAAGACCATCAGCCTCGCCGGCCCCTCGATCATCTTCGTCTACATGATCATCGGCTTCATGCTGTTCTTCGTCATGCGCGCCATGGGTGAACTGCTGCTGTCGAACCTGGAATACAAGTCGTTCATCGATTTCTCCGCCGACCTGCTCGGTCCCTGGGCGGGCTATTTCACCGGCTGGACCTACTGGTTCTGCTGGATCATCACCGGTATCGCCGACGTCATTGCCATCTCCGCCTATTCACAGTTCTGGTTTCCCGACCTGCCGCAATGGGCGCCGGCGCTGGCCTGCGTCGGCCTGCTGCTGTCGCTGAACCTGATCACGGTGAAGATGTTCGGTGAGATCGAGTTCTGGTTCGCCATGATCAAGATCGTCGCGATTCTCGCCCTGGTCGGCACCGGCCTGTACATGGTGCTGGTCGGCTTCGAATCGCCGGCCGGACGTACCGCCAACCTGGCCAACCTGTGGAACGATGACGGCATGTTCCCCCATGGCCTGATGGGTTTCTTCGCCGGTTTCCAGATTGCCGTGTTTGCCTTCGTCGGTATCGAACTGGTGGGTACCACCGCCGCCGAGGCGAAGAACCCCGAGCGCACCCTGCCGCGCGCAATCAATTCGATTCCGGTGCGGATCATCATTTTCTATGTGCTGGCGCTGATCACCATCATGGTGGTGACGCCATGGCGTGACGTGGTGCCGGGCAAGAGCCCGTTCGTTGAACTGTTCGTGTTGGCGGGACTGCCAGCGGCAGCGAGCATCATCAACTTCGTGGTCCTGACCTCGGCGGCGTCCTCGGCCAACAGCGGCGTGTTCTCCACCAGCCGCATGCTGTTCGGCCTGGCCCAGCAAGGCGATGCCCCGCGCAGCTTCGAGCACCTGTCCAGCCGCAAGGTGCCGGCCAACGGCCTGTACTTCTCCTGCACCTGCCTGCTGTTGGGGGCAGCACTGATGTACGTGATTCCTGACCTGATCGAAGCCTTCACCCTGGTGACCACGGTGTCGGCGATCCTGTTCATGTTCGTCTGGACCTTGATCCTGCTGTCGTACCTTAGCTATCGCAAAAACCGCACGGCCCTGCACCAGGCCTCGAAGTACAAGATGCCGGGCGGACGCCTGATGTGCTACGTGTGCCTGACCTTCTTCGCCTTCATCCTGGTGCTGCTGAGCCTGGAAAGCGACACCCGTCAGGCATTGATCGTCACGCCGCTGTGGTTCCTGCTGCTGGCCGTAACCTACCAGTTCGTGCGGCGCAATCGCCAAGCGTTGGCGACACAGCAGAACTGACTCCCGGCCGGTTGCGCACCAGCACGGCGCAACCGGCTGCACCGCCTCCCCCGTTCAGCCCCAGGCCGGTGCAAGTATTCTCCTTCCCGCCCCTCAATGCCCGTGCCAGAGCCCTTGGCGGTTCCGGCACAGCCTTTGCTAAAGCTCTCTCCCGAAGTCGCCATCTGCCTTACCCGCACATTCGAACTCAACGGAGAGAGCACTATGAAGCGTCGCAGTCTGATCAAGGCCTTCACCCTCAGCGCGTCCATCGCGGCGATGGGCCTGAGCTGGAGCATCCAGGCCGCCGAGACCATCAAGGTCGGTATCCTGCATTCGCTGTCCGGGACCATGGCGATTTCCGAGACCTCGCTCAAGGACATGGCCTTGATGACCATCGAGCAGATCAACGCCAAGGGCGGCGTCAACGGCAAGCTGCTGGAGCCGGTGGTGGTCGATCCGGCGTCGAACTGGCCGCTGTTCGCCGAGAAGGGCCGCCAGTTGCTGACCCAGGACAAGGTCGCGGTGGTGTTCGGTTGCTGGACCTCGGTGTCACGCAAATCGGTGCTACCGGTGTTCGAGGAGCTCAACGGCCTGCTGTTCTACCCGGTGCAGTATGAAGGCGAAGAAATGTCGCCGAACGTCTTCTACACCGGCGCCGCGCCGAACCAGCAGGCGATCCCGGCGGTGGAGTACCTGATGAGCGAAGAAGGCGGCGCGGCCAAGCGCTACTTCCTGCTCGGCACCGACTATGTCTATCCGCGCACCACCAACAAGATCCTGCGTGCCTTCCTGCACAGCAAGGGCGTGGCCGACAAAGACATCGAAGAGGTCTACACCCCGTTTGGCCACAGCGATTACCAGACCATCGTCGCCAACATCAAGAAGTTCTCCGCAGGCGGCAAGACTGCGGTGATTTCCACGGTCAACGGCGACTCCAACGTGCCGTTCTACAAGGAACTGGCCAACCAGGGCCTGAAAGCCACCGATGTACCGGTGGTGGCCTTCTCGGTGGGTGAAGAAGAACTGCGCGGGATCGATACCAAACCGCTGGTGGGCCATCTGGCCGCGTGGAACTACTTCGAGTCGGTGCAAAACCCGGTCAACAGCCAGTTCGTGGCGGACTGGAAAGCCTACGCCAAGGCCAAGAGCCTGCCGGGTGCCGACAAGGCCGTAACCAACGACCCGATGGAGGCCACCTATGTCGGTATCCACATGTGGGCCCAGGCGGTGGAGAAGGCTGGTACCACCGATGTCGACAAGGTTCGCGAAGCCCTGGCCGGGCAGACCTTCAAAGCACCGTCGGGCTACACCCTGACCATGGACAAGAGCAACCACCACCTGCACAAGCCGGTGATGATCGGCGAGATCCAGGATGACGGGCAGTTCAACGTGGTCTGGGAGACCGAGCAGCCGTTGCGGGCGCAGCCTTGGAGTCCGTTCATTCCGGGCAATGACAAGCGGCCGGATTATGCGGTGAAAGGTAACTGAGTTCATCGCGGGGCAAGCCCGCTCCCACAGGGAGGATACACAACCCCGGTGGGAGCGGGCT
>JBOICD010000104.1:0-9602 GCA_050739855.1 Pseudomonas sp. | reverse complement strand
GATCAGCGGTGGCGCCGTCGCCATCGCGGTGATCATGACCATCGGTCTGCTCTCTGTGATCGCTGTGCGCGGCCTCGGCCACTTCTGGCCGGCCGACCTGGTCCAGGCCACCTACAAGGTGCCTGGCCAGGCCGACCACGTCGTTATCGGCGAAGTGGTGCAGAAAGAACAAGTGCCGCTGGCACGTCTGAAAGGGGCCGGCCTGCCGGTGCCGGAGAACGGCCCGGAGTTCATGACCCGTGAGCTGATCAAGGTCGGCAACCGCGACCTCAACGGCAGCGACTTCACCTGGGTGGTCGGCGATTGGCTGACCGACATGCAGACGCCAGTCGACCTGATTGCCCTGGAGCGTCGTGAGTGGGGCAACTTCTACGGCTACCTGGTCAGCGTCAAGGAAAACGGCAAGGTCGTCGCCGAAGGTCAAGCGGCCTGGTCCGAGCTGCAAGCGCGCCTCAAGCGTGCCGACCAGCTGGCTGGCGAGCTGCAAAAGCTGGAAAAGAAGGACATCGGTGCCATCAACTACGGCCTTGAGCGTCTGCGCCTGCAGTCGCGCAAGCTGGAGCTCGACGGTAAGCTGGATGCCGCCGCCCAGGCTGACATGGACGCCGAACGTGCCGAGCTGAACAACCGTTACAAGGCTATCGAAGAGCGTCTGAGCAACCTGCATCAGGACTTCGGTCGCGATAGCCTGGTGGCCAAGGACGGTAATGGCCGTGAAGTCGAGATCAACCTGAGCAAGGTGGTGCACGCCTACCAGCCGAACGGCATGGGTTTCATCACCAAGATGGGCGTGTATTTCGCCAAGGTCTGGGAGTTTCTTAGCGACGACCCGCGTGAAGCCAACACCGAAGGCGGGATCTTTCCTGCAATCTTCGGTACCGTGATGATGACCCTGATCATGGCCGTGATCGTCACCCCGTTCGGCGTGCTGGCGGCGGTGTACCTGCGTGAATATGCGCGCCAGGGGCCGGTGACCCGCCTGATCCGTATCGCCGTGAACAACCTCGCCGGTGTTCCGGCCATCGTCTACGGTGTGTTCGGTCTGGGCTTCTTCGTCTATGTACTGGGTGGCTCGCTTGACCAGCTGTTCTTCCCTGAAGCGCTGCCGGCACCAACCCTGGGTACTCCGGGGCTGCTCTGGGCCTCGCTGACCCTGGCACTGCTGGCGGTGCCGGTGGTGATCGTGGCCACTGAAGAAGGCCTGGCGCGTATCCCGCGTACGGTTCGCGAAGGTTCGCTGGCGCTCGGTGCAACCAAGGCCGAGACCCTGTGGAAGATCGTTCTGCCCATGGCCAGCCCGGCGATGATGACCGGCATGATCCTCGCCGTGGCCCGTGCCGCGGGTGAAGTGGCACCGCTGATGCTGGTGGGTGTAGTGAAACTGGCGCCATCGCTGCCCGTGGACGGCAACTACCCGTACCTGCACCTGGACCAGAAGATCATGCACCTGGGCTTCCACATCTACGACGTCGGCTTCCAGAGCCCGAACGTCGAGGCCGCGCGGCCGCTGGTTTACGCCACCGCGTTGCTGCTGGTGCTGGTGATCGCCACGCTCAACCTGTCGGCAGTGTGGATTCGTAACCACCTGCGCGAGAAGTACAAGGCGCTGGACAGCTGATCGAAACACCCTTTTTGCAAGTGCCGCCCGTGTGTTGTGCCGGGCGGTTCGATGAAACGAAATTGATAGCGTATGGAGTCTGACCATGCAGCAAGAATCCCACGCCCACGGCATCGATATGTCGGCCCTGGGTCGTACCAAGCAGAGCCTGCAACTGGCCGATGAAACCGTGGCCATCGAAGTGCCTGGCCTGAACCTGTACTACGGTGACAAGCAAGCCCTGTTCGACGTCGGCATGAATATCCCGAAACAGCGCGTGACTGCATTCATCGGTCCATCCGGCTGCGGTAAGTCCACCTTGCTGCGCACCTTCAACCGCATGAACGATCTGGTTGATGGTTGCCGCGTCGAGGGTGCGATCAACCTGTACGGCAACAACATCTACCGCAAGGGCGAAGACGTGGCCGAACTGCGTCGCCGGGTCGGCATGGTGTTCCAGAAGCCCAACCCGTTCCCCAAGACCATCTACGAAAACGTGGTCTATGGCCTGCGCATCCAGGGCATCAACAAGAAACGCGTGCTCGATGAGGCCGTGGAATGGGCACTCAAGGGCGCGGCCCTGTGGGAAGAGGTCAAGGACCGCCTGCACGAGTCGGCCCTGGGCCTGTCCGGTGGTCAACAGCAACGTCTGGTGATTGCCCGCACCATCGCCGTGGAACCCGAGGTACTGCTGCTCGACGAACCGTGCTCGGCACTGGACCCGATCTCGACACTGAAAGTCGAAGAGCTGATCTACGAACTGAAGTCCAAGTACACCATCGTCATCGTCACCCATAACATGCAACAGGCGGCGCGGGTTTCCGACTACACCGCCTTCATGTACATGGGCAAGCTGATCGAGTTCGGTGATACCGACACGCTGTTCACCAACCCGGCGAAGAAGCAGACCGAAGACTACATCACCGGTCGGTATGGCTAGGATTCAACGACTGAACGCCGCCTGACAGCACTTACCGGACGCTCCAAGGATTTCTCATGATCAATAAAGACAGCCTTACCCACCACATCTCCCAGCAGTTCAACGCCGAACTCGAAGAGGTTCGCAGTCACCTCCTGGCGATGGGCGGTCTGGTCGAGAAGCAGGTCAATGACGCGGTCACCGCGCTGATCGAGGCCGACTCGGGCCTGGCCCAGCAGGTGCGTGAAGTCGACGAGCAGATCAACCAGATGGAGCGCAACATCGACGAGGAATGCGTGCGCATTCTCGCCCGTCGTCAGCCGGCCGCTTCCGACCTGCGTCTGATCATCAGCATTTCCAAGTCGGTGATCGACCTGGAGCGCATTGGTGACGAGTCGACCAAGATCGCCCGCCGCGCCATTCAGTTGTGCGAAGAGGGCGAGTCGCCGCGCGGCTACGTCGAAGTCCGGCACATCGGCGACCAGGTGCGCAACATGGTCCGTGATGCGCTGGATGCCTTTGCCCGTTTCGACGCTGATCTGGCGCTGTCGGTTGCCCAGTACGACAAGACCATCGACCGCGAGTACAAGACCGCGCTGCGCGAGCTGGTGACCTACATGATGGAAGATCCGCGTTCGATCTCGCGGGTGCTCAGCGTGATCTGGGCCCTGCGTTCGCTGGAGCGGATCGGCGACCACGCGCGCAACATCTCCGAGCTGGTGATCTACCTGGTGCGTGGTACCGACGTGCGTCACCTGGGCCTCAAGCGAATGAAAGAAGAGGTCGAGGGTGGCAGCGAAAAGGCTAATGTTCCGGCTGATTCTGACGATAAGTAAGACTGCCCCGAGAACGAACGCCCGGCCCTGGCCGGGCGTTTTCGTTTGCGGTCGAGCACCTCAAGGCAGCCGCGAACGAAACTACGAGTCCCGGCGTGAGCCAATGTTTGGCAAATGGCCATTAGTCAGCGTTATGCTAGTCGGGATTCAATAGGAGTGGCGATGAGTAAAGTCAGTGTGTTGGTTGTGGATGATGCGCCGTTCATTCGCGACCTGGTGAAGAAGTGTCTGCGCAACTATTTCCCGGGGATTGTCATCGAAGACGCGGTCAACGGTCGCAAGGCCCAGACGTTGCTGGCGCGTGAAGCCTTCGACCTGGTCCTGTGCGACTGGGAAATGCCGGAAATGTCCGGGTTGGAGCTGCTGACCTGGTGCCGTCAGCAGGAGTCGATGAAGACGTTGCCGTTCATCATGGTGACCAGCCGTGGCGACAAGGAAAACGTGGTCCAGGCGATCCAGGCCGGTGTCTCTGACTTCGTCGGCAAGCCGTTCACCAATGAGCAATTGCTGACCAAGGTAAAGAAGGCCCTGACCAAGGTTGGCAAGCTCGATACCTTGCTGGCCAGTGCGCCGACTCGCGCCAATTCAGCCTTTGCCAACGACTCGCTGAGCGCCCTCACCGGAGGGCGTGCCGAGACGGTAAAACCTGCGGCAGCGGCTGCTCCGGTTGCGGCGACCAAGCCACTGGTCAATGCGCCCAAGCCCACCGCTGCCGCACCTGCGGGGCGTAGCCAGGGGCAGCTGCGTCTGCCAAGCGGTGTGCAGCCGTGCGTGATCAAGGCCCTGAGTCTCAAGGAGGCGCTGCTGGTGGTACGCCGTGGCGAGACCCTGCCACAGGTACTCGAAGGTGCTGTGCTCGACCTGGAGCAGGGCGAGAATGCCGAAGTCGCCCGGCTCAATGGTTACCTGCATGCGGTGGCGGCGCTGGAGCCAAAGCCGGACAGCGATTGGTTGCAGCTGACCTTCAAGTTTGTCGATCAGGATGCACAGAAGCTGGATTACCTGTCGCGGCTGATTGCCCGTGGTACGGCGCAGAAACATTTCGTGCCTGGGGCCTGATACACCAATCGCGGGGCAAGCCCGCTCCCACAGGGTGTTGATGATCCCTGTGGGAGCGGGCTTGCCCCGCGATGAATGCACCGCTCGTCCACTGGCACACCCGTGAAACACTCCCAGCATCCCTCCGCCAAAATCTGCTGCTAGTCTTCGACAGACTTAAACTGTCAAAAAGCCACTAACCATGCAGGCACACTCGCTGCTGTTCTGCGCCTTGCTCGTGGCTTGCAGCCCGACCCTGGCCTCGACCTTCTACAAAAGCACCGATGCCCACGGCGTGGTCTCGTATTCCGACCGGCCACTGCCTGGCGCAAAGGCCTTTGTCTTTCGCGACCGGATGGTCGAGCAGCTGGAAGGTCAGGTGAAATTGCACGCCATCAAGTTCGCCAGCGGTGTGAGTTTCAGCGCCCGCAACGACACCCACGCGCCGGTGGAGGTGGAGCTGCGCCTGGAGCGTCTGGGTAACGCCAAGGGCGCAGGTACGCGGCTTGTCCGGCGCGTGGTGCCTGCGCGTGCGGCAGTGCTGCTGACCGTGGTCAACGCACTGCAACCGGAACTGCCGGTGCGTTATCAGGAAAAGTTCACCTATGCCCTGGGCAACCCGGCACAGCGCCAGCAGGCCTTTAAATACCCGCTGCCATGGCGCGGTGGGCCTTTTCGCGTGACCCAGGGGGCAAACGGCAGCTACAGCCATTTCGGCCCCAAAAGCCGCTATGCCATGGACATCGCCATGCCTGAAGGTACGCCGATCGTTGCTTCACGGGCGGGCACCGTGATCAAGACCGAGAACAACCAGAGCGGGCGCGGCACGCACCCGGCCGGCAACTTCGTGCGGATTCTGCATGACGACGGCACCATGGGCGTCTATCTGCACCTGATGCGTGGGTCTGTGCTGGTTCGCGAGGGCCAGCGGGTGGTGTACGGGACGGCGCTGGCAAAATCCGGCAACACCGGCAACAGCACCGGCCCGCATCTGCATTTTGTCGTGCAGCGCAACGTCGGGCTGGCGCTGGTGTCGATTCCGTTTCAGTTCAACCGGGCGATTGGTGGGTTGCCGGATTTCACTGCTGGTAATCCTTGATTGCGGGGCCGCTGGGAGCGGGCTTGCCCCGCGATAGAGTGTTAGCGCTCAATCGAGCTTGAGCACCTTGGCCAGGACAATCTTCGGGCCTTTCATCTTCTTGATGATGATGCGCAGGCCTTCGACTTCCAGCAGTTCCTCTTCTTCCGGTACCCGCTTGAGGGTCTCGTAGACCAGACCAGCGAGGGTTTCCGCCTCGATATGGTCCAGGTCCACGCCGAGCAGGCGCTCGACTTTGAACAGCGGTGTGTCGCCACGTACCAGCAGCTTGCCTGGCTGGTAGGCGAGGATGCCGCGTTCGGCCTTGCGGTGTTCGTCCTGGATGTCACCCACCAGTACTTCCAGCACGTCTTCCATGGTCAGGTAGCCAATGACCTTGCCATCGGCTTCTTCGACCAGGGCGAAGTGCGCGCCGCCTTTGCGGAACTCTTCCAGCAGGTGGGCCAGGGGCATGTGGCGGGACACGCGCTCCAGCGGCCGGGTCAATTCGGCAAGGCTGAAGGATTCGGGGATATGGTCCAGATCGGCCAGTTCCAGCAACAGGTCCTTGATATGCAGCAGGCCGATGAACTCACCCCGCTTGGCATCGAACACCGGGTAGCGGCTGAATTTGTGCCGGCGGAACATCGCCAGGATTTCCTTGAGCGGCGCATGGGCGTCGAGGCTGACCATGTCTTCACGGGAGTTGGCCCAGTCGACCACCTCCAGTTCACCCATTTCCACTGCCGACGCCAGCACGCGCATGCCTTGATCGCTGGGGTTCTGACCGCGGCTGGAGTGCAGGATCAGCTTCAACTCGTCGCGGCTGTAATGGTGCTCGTGGTGCGGGCCGGGTTCACCCTGGCCGGCGATACGCAAAATGGCGTTGGCGCTGGCATTGAGCAGGTAGATAGCCGGGTACATCAGCCAGTAGAACAGGTACAGCGGCACTGCGGTCCACAGCGACAGCAGTTCGGGTTTGCGGATTGCCCAGGACTTGGGCGCCAGCTCACCGACCACAATGTGCAGGTAGGAAATCACGAAGAAGGCGCTGAAGAACGACACCGCCTTGATCACTTCCGGCGACTCTACGCCGATTGCGCCCAGCAGCGGCTCGAGCAGGTGTGCGAAGGCCGGTTCACCGACCCAGCCCAGGCCCAGAGAGGCGAGGGTGATACCCAGCTGGCAGGCCGAAAGGTAGGCGTCCAGCTGGTTGTGTACGGTGCGCAGGATCTGCCCACGCCAGCCATGCTGCTTGGCAATCGACTCGACTTTGGTCGAGCGCAATTTGACCATGGCGAACTCGGCGGCAACGAAAAAGCCGTTGAGCAGCACCAGCAGCAGAGCAAAAAGAATCATGCCGAAATCGGCGAAAAGTGAGGCGAAGCTAATACCAGGGGAAGGGTCCATGATGGGGTTTTACGGGGTCCGTCATCTGAAAAAAGAGAGAAATGCCGTGCCAGCATTCCCTGGCACAAGTCCGCCAATGTAGCGGGTGAGGACGCAGTTGCCTAGGGGCGGGCCCTCAGGAGGCCTGGCGCTGGGCAATCTGCATGGGGGCGAAATGGCAGGTAAAGGTGCTGCCGTGGCCAGGTACGCTGCTGATCTCCAGGCGCGCGCGGTGGCGCAGCAGTACGTGCTTGACGATCGCCAGGCCAAGGCCGGTGCCGCCGGTATTGGAGGCACGGCTGGAGTCGACCCGGTAGAAGCGTTCGGTCAGGCGTGGCAGGTGCTTGGCGTCGATGCCGATACCCGAGTCCTGGACGCTGAGGTGCGCGCCCTGCTCGTCAGCCCACCAGCGGATGCGGATCTGCCCTTCGTCCTGGGTATATTTGACTGCGTTGAAAATCAGATTGGAGAACGCGCTGCGCAGCTCGGCCTCACTGCCCTTGAGTAAAATACCGGGTGTGGTTTCCAGGCTGATGCGCTGGTTACGCTGGCCTGACAACGCCTGGGCATCGCCCTTGATCGATTGCAGCAAGGCTTCAACGGCCACCGGCTGGTTGTCCGAGGGATAATCAGTGGCTTCCAGCTTGGCCAGCAACAGCAGGTCATTGAGCAGCGTCTGCATGCGTCCGCCTTGCTGCTGCATCTGCTGCAAGGCACGGACCCAACGGGGATTCACGTCCTCGACGTTGTCGAGCAGGGTTTCCAGGTAGCCGGCAATCACTGTCAGCGGCGTGCGCAGTTCATGCGAGACGTTGGCAACGAAATCCTTGCGCATCTGTTCGAGCTGATGGATACGGGTGACGTCGCGTACCAGCATCAGGTGTTCGTTGTTGCCATAGCGGGTGATATGCAGCTGCACACGCAGGCGGTCGTTGATCGGCGAAGGGATTTCCAGCGGTTCGAGGTAGTTCTCCTGTTCGAAGTACTCCTTGAAGCGCGGGTGGCGCACCAGATTGGTCACTGGCTGGCCACTGTCCTGTGGGGTTTTCAGGCCCAGCAGCGTTTCGGCTGCGCGGTTCCACCATTCCAGGTTGCCGTCGCTGTCGAGCATGATCACCGCGTCCTTGAGCGCGGCGGTGGACTCCTGCACGCGGTCGATCACCGCCTGCAGGCGGCCACGCACGCGCTGGTCGCGGCGTTGCAGGTGATAGATGCTGTCGAACACCTCACCCCACAGGCCGTAGCCGTCAGGCGGCGCTTCATCGGGTTTGTGCAGGCGCAACCACTCATGCAGGCGCAGCAATTGCTTGAGGGTCCAGCCCAGGTAGAGCGCCAGGCCCAAGGCCAGGCTCCAGCCGTAATAGCCGCTGATCAGGCCGACCAGCAGGCAGGCGCTGATCAGTAGCAGCATGTGGCGAATCAGGGTGCCATGCCAGTTCTGGTTCAATTAACGACGCGTCCTTTCCAATACCTTGGCCTGATATAGCGGTTCAGCTCTTGGTTGAGAAGCGATAACCGGTGCCGCGTACGGTTTGTACCAGATTCTCGTAGGCATCACCCAGTGCCTTGCGCAGGCGCCGGATGTGCACGTCGACGGTGCGTTCTTCGACATAGACATTGCCGCCCCAGACCTGATCGAGCAACTGCCCACGGGTATAGGCGCGCTCCTGGTGGGTCATGAAGAACTGCAGCAGGCGGTATTCGGTCGGGCCCATTTCGGCCGGTTTGCCATCAATGGTCACGCGGTGGCTGATCGGATCGAGCAGCAGGCCACCGACTTCGATGGGCGCTTCGCCATCGCTTGGACCGGCGCGGCGCAGCACGGCCTTGAGCCGGGCGACCAGCTCACGGGGCGAGAAGGGTTTGGTGATGTAGTCATCGGCACCGACTTCAAGACCCTGGATCTTGTTGTCTTCCTCACCCTTGGCGGTAAGCATGATGATCGGGATATCGCCGGTCAGCTCGTCGCGCTTCAGGCGTCGGGCCAGTTCGATGCCCGAAGTGCCCGGGAGCATCCAGTCGAGCAGGATCAGGTCCGGCTTGCGGTCGACGATCATGGCGTGGGCCTGCTGGGAGTTTTCTGCTTCCAGGCAGTCATAGCCGGCCATTTCCAATGCAACGGCGATCATCTCGCGGATTGGCGCTTCGTCGTCAACGATCAGAATGTTTCTGCCAACCATGTTCAAACCTCTTCCCGTTCAGGTGTCTTGGCCCGCATTAGATAACGGAATTATTGCAGTCGTGTGACAAGTTGTGGGCGTTTCAGCAACATTCGGTTACTGGGCTAGGCTTAAATTCCCTCTCCCCAGAAACACGGTGGATCCAATGACACGACATACGCTGAACTGGATGGCGCTTTTCACTGCGGTGGCACTGGCGTTGCCAGGAATAGCGTCAGCGCATCATGCCATGATGAAAGACGGTGTGATGGTCGACCATACTGGTATGACGCTCTACACCTTTGACAAGGATTCGGGCGGCAAGTCCATGTGCAACGATGAGTGTGCCAAGAACTGGCCGCCGCTGATGGTCAAATCTGGCGACATGGCCGAGGAGGGCTGGACACAGATCAAGCGTGACGATGGTTCAATGCAATGGGCCTACAAAGGCAAGCCGGTGTACACCTTCATCAAGGACAAGAAAACCGGTGACATGACCGGTGACGGCATGAAGGATGTCTGGCATGTGATCAAGTAGTCGTGCCGCATTCGCGGGGCAAGCCCGCTCCTACAGTAGGAGCGGGCT
>JBOICD010000103.1:0-9631 GCA_050739855.1 Pseudomonas sp. | reverse complement strand
TCGCGGGGCAAGCCCGCTCCCACCCTGTGGGAGCGGGCTTGCCCCGCGATGCTTTCAAACCCCGGTAGAACTGTGTAAAACAGATCGGATCCAAACCGCCAAGGATTCTCGATCATGATCTACCGTCCACTGGGCCGCAGCGGCCTGCAAGTGTCCGCCCTGACCCTGGGCAGCATGATGTTCGGCGAGCCCACCAGCGCCGAAGATTCCCTGCACATCATCGACAAAGCCTGGGACCAGGGCATCAACTTCATCGACACCGCAGACGTGTACAGCGCCGGTCACAGCGAAAAGATCGTCGGCGAAGCGATAGCCCGCAACCGCCATGAATGGGTGCTGGCGACCAAGGTCGGCTTTGGTCCGGCTGAAGGTGTGCCCAACCGCAGCGGTTTGAGCCGCAAGCACATCTTCAATGCGATCGAGGCCAGCCTGACGCGCCTGGGCACCGATTACCTGGACATCTACTACCTGCACCGCGAAGACCACAAGACCCCGCTGGAAGTGACCGTTGCCGCCATTGGCGATCTGATCCGCCAGGGCAAGATCCGTTACTGGGGCGTGTCCAACTTCCGTGGCTGGCGTATTGCCGAAATTTGCAACCTGGCCGAGCGTCTGGGCGTGCCGAAACCCGTGGTCAGCCAGCCGCTGTACAACATCGTCAATCGCCAGGCCGAACCCGAGCAGTTCCAGGCGGCGGCGCATCACGGCCTGGGCATCGTGCCCTTCAGCCCGTTGGCCCGCGGCGTGCTCAGCGGCAAATACGCGCCCAATGCCGCGCCTGATGCAGGCAGCCGCGCCGGGCGTCAGGACAAGCGCATCCTGGAAACCGAGTGGCGCCCCGAATCCCTGGCCATTGCCCAGAAGATCCACGCCTATACCCGGGACAAGGGCGTCGGCATGGTCGAGTTCGCCATTGCCTGGGTGCTCAATAATCAGCTGATCAGCTCGGCCATTGTCGGGCCACGTACCGAAGCGCAGTGGGATACCTACAGCGGCGCACTGCAGGTAAAGATCACCGCTGAAGATGAAGCGTTCATTGACTCGCTGGTGACCCCGGGGCACGCCTCGACTCACGGCTACAACGATGTCGCTCACTTCGTCAGCGGCCGCCTGCCACGCTGACCACCCCTCTGCAGGATCGGGCTTGCTGTGGGAGCGGGCTTGCCCCGCGATTGCGATCTGTCCGTCATATCGTATCGCGGAGCAAGCCCGCTCCCACCGGGGAAGACAATTGTTCCCCCATGGACTCATGCAAAAATGCAGATTCAGCCTGCAGTTTTGTCGATTGTATTGAGCAAATTTGCACTGATAGGATCCAGCGATCCTCTAGCGCCTACCCAGACCGTGATATTTCACCTGGAAAATCAATAACAAAGCAGGGAGACAGCGATGACCGCGCACGTTCAAACGCCGACCGAGGCGCCGATTCTGGCCCAGGTTCGCAATCATATCGGTCACTTGACCCTCAATCGCCCCACCGGCCTCAATGCCCTGACCCTGGACATGGTTCGCAGCCTGCAGCAGCAGCTTGATGCCTGGGCCAGCGATCCGTTGGTACACGCCGTGGTCCTGCGCGGTGAAGGCCCGAAAGGCTTCTGTGCCGGCGGCGACATCCGTTCGCTGTACGACAGCTACAAGGCTGGTGACAGCCTGCACCGGGATTTCTTCGTCGAGGAATACGCCCTCGACCTGTACATCCACCATTACCGCAAACCGATCCTGGCGTTGATGGACGGCTTTACCCTCGGCGGTGGCATGGGCCTGGCCCAAGGCGCAGAACTGCGAGTGGTCACCGAGCGCAGCCGCCTGGCCATGCCGGAAGTCGGCATCGGTTACTTCCCGGATGTCGGCGGCAGCTACTTCCTCTCGCGGGTTCCCGGCGAGCTGGGTACCTACCTGGGCGTCAGCGGCATCCAGGTGCAGGCAGCCGATGCGCTGTACTGCGGCCTGGCCGACTGGTACCTGGACAGCAGCAAGCTGGCGCAGCTGGATGAACGCCTCGATAGCCTGAGCTTTAGCGAACACCCGCTCAAAGACCTGCAAGGCGTGCTGAGCAAGCTCGGCACCCAGGTGCTCGATGATGCCCCTCTGGCCAGACTGCGTCCGGCCATCGATCACTTCTTTGCCCTGCCCGACGTCAGCAGTATCGTGGAACAACTACGGGCAGTGACCGTTGCCGACAGCCACGAATGGGCGCTGAAAACCGCCGACCTGCTGGAGACCCGTTCGCCCCTGGCCATGGCCGTGACCCTGGAGATGCTTCGCAGAGGCCGAAGCCTGAGCCTGGAAGACTGCTTCAAGATGGAACTGCATCTGGACCAGCAATGGTTCGAGCATGGTGACCTGATCGAAGGCGTGCGCGCACTGATCATCGACAAGGACAAGCAGCCGCACTGGAATCCTCCGACCCTCGCCGGCCTCAGCCGTCAGCGCGTGGATCAATTCTTCGAAGGCCTGTAAGGCCTGGAGTACGCAGATGCAAGACCTGGAACTGACAGAAGAACAGATCATGATCCGCGACATGGCCCGCGATTTCGCCCGTGGCGAGATCGCGCCCCATGCCCAGGCCTGGGAAAAAGCCGGCTGGATCGATGATGCAGTGGTCAAGAAGATGGGCGAGCTGGGCCTGCTCGGCATGGTCGTCCCCGAGCAATGGGGCGGCAGCTACACCGACTATGTCGCCTATGCCCTGGCGGTTGAGGAAATCGCCGCTGGCGATGGCGCCACCGGTGCGCTGATGAGCATCCACAACTCCGTCGGCTGTGGCCCGCTGCTCGCCTATGGCAGCGCCGAACAACAACAGACCTGGCTGGAACGCCTGGCGACTGGCCAGGTGATCGGTTGCTTCTGCCTGACCGAGCCGCAAGCCGGCTCCGAAGCGCACAACCTGCGGACCCGCGCCGAGTTGCAGGGCGATCACTGGGTCATCAACGGCGCCAAGCAGTTCGTCAGCAACGCACGTCGCGCCGGCCTTGCCATCGTCTTTGCGGTGACTGATCCGGAGCTTGGCAAGAAAGGTATCTCGGCGTTCCTGGTGCCGACCGACAACGAAGGCTTTGTCGTCGATCGCAGTGAACACAAAATGGGCATCCGCGCCTCCGACACCTGCGCGGTGACCTTGAACAACTGCCGCATCCCCGCTGCCAACCTGCTCGGCGAGCGCGGCAAAGGCCTGGCCATTGCCCTGTCCAACCTTGAAGGTGGACGTATCGGCATCGCTGCCCAGGCGCTGGGGATTGCCCGCGCAGCGTTCGAAGCGGCGCTGGTTTATTCGCGTGAGCGGATCCAGTTTGGCAAAGCGATCAACGAGCACCAGAGCATCGCCAACCTGCTGGCCGACATGCAGGTGCAGATCAATGCCGCGCGCCTGCTGATCCTGCATGCCGCGCGCCTGCGCAGTGCTGGCAAACCGTGCCTGAGCGAAGCGTCGCAGGCCAAGCTGTTCGCCTCGGAAATGGCTGAAAGGGTCTGCTCCAAAGCGATCCAGGTGCATGGTGGATACGGCTATCTGGAAGATTACCCGGTGGAGCGTTACTACCGCGATGCGCGGATCACTCAGATCTATGAGGGCTCGAGCGAGATCCAGCGCATGCTGATTGCCCGGGAGCTCAAGCACTACGCACTGTAGCCGTTGATCGCGGGGCAAGCCCGCTCCCACCGGTGGCACTGTCTTGATTGGCTAGAGGGTGGGAGCGGGCTTGCCCCGCGACAATAGTCGTAGCAAATCGCACTGATGCAAATTAGCCATTGAAACTGCAGCAAAGCCTGAAGTAAGCTCAGGCACATCAACTGGAGAGTCCCATGTCGCCATCCACCCTCATTCACACGCAACACGCAGGTCGCCCATCGCGTCCCGTGCTGGCTGTGGCCGAGTGTGCGACTGCCGCTCCTGCTGCGTTTTATTTTGGGTATTGGTTTAGCCACAGGCGCCGCTGATACCCACACCGGCGCCCACTTTCAAGGGGCCGCCGAACACGAGAATACTCAACCCCCGGTCGGCCCCCCGACCGGGGGTTTTGTTTTTTCAGGCCCCAGACAACCGAACAGATAACGAGGATCACCCATGAACTACGCCACTTACCACCGTTACCCAAGCTTTACCGCCTGGCGATTTAGCCAATCCCGTTCGGGCCAGCTTGCCGCCTCCGATCGGTCCAGCACAGGTGGCAGCACCACACAGAATCTCAATCCGGCTCTTTGTCGAACACCTCGATAGGGCCGACCGCGCGGGCCTGAACCCGCCGTCCGCCCAGGGAAATAATCGCCATGCAATCGTCTTCGCTCGCTCTGCCCCTGACCCAGCCTCAAGCGGCCAACAGCGCTGTCAGTCAGCGTCTGCCCAGCCCACACCTGCTCAAACAGCAGATGCCGCTTTCCACCGCCCTTGCCCACCAGGTCGAAAACCATCGCCAGGCCGTGCGCGCCATTCTCGAAGGGCGTGATTCGCGCCTGCTGGTAATCGTCGGCCCATGCTCGATCCACGACCCGCGCTCGGCGCTGGAATACGCTGATCGTCTCGCCGCCCTCAATGAAGAGGTCAACGATCAGTTGCTGCTGGTGATGCGCGCCTACGTTGAAAAACCCCGCACCACGGTAGGCTGGAAAGGTCTGGCCTACGATCCGCACCTGGACGGCAGCGATGACATGCACGCCGGCATCGCCCTGTCCCGCGGCCTGATGCTGGGCATGCTGGAACGCGGCCTGCCGATTGCCACCGAGCTTCTGCAGCCAATGGCTGCCGGTTACTTCGACGACCTGCTGAGCTGGGCTGCCATCGGTGCACGCACCACCGAGTCGCAGATCCACCGTGAGATGGTCAGCGGCCTGGAGCTGCCCGTGGGCTTCAAGAACGGCACCGACGGCGGCGTCGCCATCGCTTGCGACGCGATGCGCAGTGCGGCCCATTCGCACCGCCATTTCGGTATGGATACTCAGGGCTACCCGGCGATTATCGAAACCCTGGGCAACCCCGACACTCACCTGGTATTGCGTGGCGGCCATCAGGGCCCGAACTACGACCAGACCAGCATCGCACAGGCCCGGCAGGGGCTGCTCAAGGCAGGACTGGCGCCGCGGATCATGGTCGATTGCAGTCATGCCAACAGTGGTAAAGACCCGCTGCGTCAACCAGCGGTGTTCGAAGACGTGCTGCGTCAGCGCCTGGCAGGTGATCGCTCGATCGTCGGCATGATGCTCGAAGGACATTTGTTCGATGGTTGCCAGACGCTGGGCAAGGCACCGCTCAAATACGGTGTGTCGATCACCGATGGCTGCCTGGGATGGAGCGCGACAGAAATGCTGTTAAACCAGGCTGCAGCAGCTTTACGTGACATTCCACAGGAAAATCCGGCGCTAATCGGTTAGTCTCGGCACTTTCTTGCAAAGGAGTATCTCCCATGGCCAAAGCCACTGCCCGTCACATCCTGGTTGCCACTGAAGACAAGTGCAATGAACTGAAGGCTCAGATCGAAGCCGGTGCCGATTTCGCTGAAATCGCCAAAGCCAACTCCACCTGCCCGTCCAGCCGTCAGGGCGGCGACCTGGGTTCCTTCGGCCCAGGCCAGATGGTCAAGGAGTTCGACACCGTGGTGTTCAGTGCTCCAGTCGGCACCGTACAAGGCCCGGTCAAGACCCAGTTCGGCTATCACCTGCTGGAAGTGACCAGCCGTCAGGACTGAGTCCATCACTGAACCGGTCCGCCAGGGCCGGTTCAGCACCTGCTAAGCTACAGCCACAATCGTGGGTACAGGTAGTCAGGCGCTTGCAAACCGGTCTTTCCCCCCTTCTTATCGCTTTTGGTCTGGCCCTGGCCTGGACCCATGCCGTATTGGCAGCCCCCGGTCACGCCCTCACGGTCTACGGCGAACCGCCACGCTATCCTGCCAATTTCCAACACTTCGAATACACCAACCCCAAGGCCCCTAAAGGTGGCAGCCTGCGCCGTTCGGCAATCGAAATCGGCCATTTCGACCATGTGTTGCCTTACATCGACAAGGGCATCGGCGTGGCCGAGGTCGATGCCTGGTTATATGCACCCCTGGCCGTGCGCGCCCAGGATGAGCCCTACACGGTTTATGGGCTGGTCGCCCGCCAGCTGGAGCGGGACCCCGACGGACACTGGCTGCGTTTTTACCTTGACCCCCGTGCCCGCTTTGCCGATGGCCAACCCATCCGCGCAGAAGATGTACGTTTCACCTTCGATTTACTGGTACGTGAGGGCAACCTCAAGTACCGCACCCAGTTCGCCGATGTCGAACGCGTCGAGATCGAGGGCCCGCGCCAGATCCGCTTTCACTTCAAGAGCAACCAGAACCGCACGTTGCCCCTCGACCTGGCTACCCTGCCAGTGCTGCCCGAGCACTGGTGGAAAGACCGCGACTTCGCCAACGGCGGCGGTTTCGAAGCGCCACTGGGCAGCGGCCCCTACCGTATCGGCAAGATCGACAATGGTCGCAGCATCACCTTCGAGCGCGAGCCCGACTGGTGGGGGCGCGATCTGCCGGTCAACCGCGGGCGCTATAACTTCGATCGCTTGAGCATCGAATACTTCGGCGACACCGAAGTGGCGCGCCAGGTGCTACGCGGCGGTGGCTTCGACTACAACCGCGAGTTCTCCGCCACTGGCTATTCGATCGGCTATAACAGCCCGGCCCTGGACGATGGCCGGTTGCAGCGGGCACACCTGGCCAAGGATGCACCGCAGACTGCCCAGGGTTTCGTGTTCAACTTGCAGCGCCCGGTGTTCAAGGACCGTCGGGTGCGCCAGGCACTGGCCCTGCTGTGGGACTTCGAATGGAGCAACCGGCAGATGATGCGCAACATGTACATCCGCCAGCAGAGCTTTTTCGCCAACAGCGCATTGGCCGCCCGTGCCTTGCCGGATGCGCAGGAGCTCAAGCTGCTCGAAGCGTTGCGCGGGCAAGTGCCTGACGAGGTGTTTACCCAGGTATTCGAAGCGCCGCGCACCGATGGCTCGGGGCTCATTCGCGACAAACAGCTACAAGCCCTGGCGCTGCTGCAAGCGGCAGGCTGGACACCCAAAGGCGATCAACTGGTCAATGATCAGGGCGAGTCGCTACGGTTTACCTTCCTCAACGGCCAGGCCGGTTTCGAGCGTCTGCTGCTGCCGTGGAAGCGCAACCTGGCGCAAATCGGCATCACCCTGGAGATCCGCCGCATCGACGCCTCGCAGTACGTCAACCGGCTCATGGCCCGCGACTACGACCTGATCGTCACCGGCTACCCGGTGTCGCCATCGCCGGGGCTTGAGCTGTACAACTTCTTTGGCTCGGCCGCGGCCAATGACCCGGGCTCGAACAACTACATGGTCTTGCAGGATCCGGCCGTGGACCGCTTGCTCGACGGCCTGGTCAAAGCTGAAACCAAAGCCGACATGCTCCGCCACGCGCATGCCCTGGACCGGGTACTAAGCTGGAACTACTACTGGATTCCCAACTATTACCCGCCGGGTTCGTCGACGGTGTGGTGGAACCGCTTCGGCCTGCCCAAGGTGCAGCCGAGCAACGACGAAGGCCTGGACAGCTGGTGGGAAGTCAGCCCGACAGCACTGACCAACGCGCAGATGGCAGAGCGCCTCAAGGAGCAGCCATGACCGCGTACATCCTGCGCCGGCTGTTGCTGATCGTGCCGACCTTGCTGATCATCCTGCTGGTCAACTTCGTCATCGTCCAGGCCGCACCAGGCGGGCCGGTCGAGCAGGCCATCGCCCGTTTGCAAGGCATCGGCGGCGGTGCACCGGGGGCCAGCGTCGAGACCCTGCATGCCAGCTCGCGGGCCAGCCGCGGCCTGGACCCCAAGCTGATCGAAGACATCAAGCGCCAATACGGCTTCGACAAGTCGGCCCCCGAGCGGCTGTGGCTGATGCTGAGCCAGTATGCCCGCCTGGATTTCGGCAACAGTTTCTTTCGGGGTGCCAAGGTCACCGACCTGATCCTGGAAAAGATGCCGGTAACCCTGTCGCTGGGCTTTTGGGCGACCTTGATCACCTACCTGGTGTCGATCCCCCTGGGCATTCGCAAGGCAATACGTCACGGCTCGGCGTTCGATGCCTGGAGCAGCAGCCTGATCGTGATCGGCTACGCCCTGCCTTCGTTCCTGTTTGCCTTGCTGCTGATCGTGCTGTTTGCCGGTGGCACTTCGTTGAACTGGTTCCCCGTACGCGGCCTGGTCTCAGAGGACTTTGACCAGCTGAGCCTGCTGGGCAAGCTGGCCGATTATTTCTGGCACCTGGTGCTGCCGGTCGGTGCGCTGGTAATCGGCGGTTTCGCGACCCTGACCTTGCTGACCAAAAACGCCTTCCTCAACGAAATCACCCGCCAATACGTCATCACCGCCCGGGCCAAGGGCCTGAGCGAACGTCGGGTGCTGTACGGTCATGTGTTTCGCAACGCGATTCTGCTGGTGGTGGCAGGCATCCCCCAGGCGTTGATCAGTGTGTTCTTTGCCGGGTCCCTGTTGATCGAGGTGATCTTCTCGCTCGATGGCCTGGGCCGCATGAGCTATGAGGCAGCCGTGTCGCGGGACTATCCGGTGGTATTTGGCTCGCTGTTCATTTTCACCCTGTTCGGCCTGCTGATCCGTCTGGTCGGCGACCTGTGCTACACCCTGGTCGATCCGCGCATCGACTTTGCCACGAGGGCCCACTGATGTTCAGCCTGTCGCCGATTTCCCGCAGACGCCTGCAGCGCTTTCGGCGCAACCGCCGTGGCTGGATCTCGCTGTGGCTGTTTGCTGTGCTGCTGGTGCTGAGCCTGGGCGCAGAGCTGGTGGCCAACGACAAGCCACTGCTCATGGGTTATCAGGGACAATTGTATTTCCCGGCGTTCAAGCGCTACACCGAACAGACCTTTGGCGGCCAGCTGCCGTTTCAGCCGGACTACCGCAGCCAGTATGTGCAACAGCTGATCAAGGACCAGGGCGGCTGGATGCTGTTCGCGCCGGTGCCATTCAGCGCCGACACGCCAAACTACGACCTGCAGCAACCCACACCCAGTCCGCCGTCGGCGGTGAACTGGCTGGGCACCGATGACCAGGCCCGCGACGTGCTGGCCCGGGTGCTGTACGGCACCCGGGTGTCGATCCTGTTTGCCCTGGCCCTGACCTTGATCAGCACCGTGATCGGTATCGCCGCTGGTGCCTTGCAGGGCTACCACGGTGGCTGGGTCGACCTGATCGGGCAACGTTTGCTGGAGGTCTGGTCCGGCCTGCCGGTGCTCTACCTGCTGATCATCCTCAGCGGTTTTGTCGAGCCGAACTTCTGGTGGTTGCTGGGGATCATGGCGCTGTTTTCCTGGCTGGCACTGGTAGATGTGGTGCGCGCCGAGTTCCTGCGCGGGCGCAACCTCGAGTACGTGCAAGCCGCACGGGCCTTGGGCCTGCAGGACAGTGGCGTGATCCTGCGGCACATTCTGCCCAACGCCATGAATGCCACCTTCACCTACCTGCCGTTTATTCTCACCGGCGCTATCACCACCCTGACCGCGCGGGATTTTCTCGGCTTCGGCATGCCGGCCGGCAGCGCTTCGCTGGGCGAACTGGTCAACCAGGGCAAGCAGAACCTGCAGGCGCCCTGGCTGGGCTTTACCGCGTTTTTTGCCCTGGCCTTGATCCT
>JBOICD010000102.1:0-9688 GCA_050739855.1 Pseudomonas sp. | reverse complement strand
GCCACCGACGGTCAGCACATCGCCGGCCTGCAGCAACATCAGCCAGTCGCTGGACAACTGTCGGGTTACCTGGTTTAGGTGAGCAACCAGGTTCTCAGCGTTAACCTTTATGAAATGCAGAGTGTCTCTGGCGGTAGTGATTGCCGGGAGATCCCCCGCTTTGAGCACTACGATCCTGAAATCACGCAGGCCGCTGGCGAGCAGGCTGTCGAACGTGGTCTGCAAGGCACTGTCATTGTCGTCCAGGTCCAACACCAGAAAGGCCATCTGCGCCGATCGGGTTCTACCCAGGTGAGCAAGAATGCGTTTGCGCCCGGCATCGTTCGGCGTAGCCGCAGCTACGGCCTGGAGCACCTGCCCTGAAGGCGTAGCCTGCAGCAGTGCCTGAATATCGGAGCCCTGCAAGTCGTTGAGCTGGTCGGACCAGAACTTCAGTTCATCGACCAAGGCTCGCTCATCTTTGTCGCTCAGGGTATCAACCAAATGCTGACACACCTGGCGGTTGAACAGCCCGAGCGCGAACGCCTGCCAGTAACGCTCCTTCAGACTGTCGACAGTATCGTTGGGGTGAACCGTCGTCAGCGCTTGCTGGCGAACCCAGGTCCCCTCCAATGCGCGACTGTGCGCCTTCCCTGCCGGCCAGGCATGCACCAGGAACTCCAGGGCACGCAATTGGGCGAACAGGGCGCCGTTGTAGTACGGCATCTCGACATACTGGCGTGGCTCGAAGGTACGCTCCGGCTCGTCCGACACTTTCGCCCAGTGGGAACTGAACAACAACGGCGCATCGCGACCGTCATGGGTTTTCCGTACGAAGGCGCTGAGCACCTCGAAGCCCTTGGCATCGGCGCACCAGTTGCCATGCCCGGCATCCCACTGTTGGACCCGGCTGACGACACGGGTCAATTGCTCTTGTTGAGTGATCGGCGAACCTGGCAACGCGCGATGTTCGATAATGGCTGCGGTCTGCGCCAGCACTTTGGCCGCACCTTGGGCCAGGAGCCCGTAGGACAGCACCACGCTCCAGCCTGCAAATGGCAGGTCAGATGGGGTATCACGCACCGCAGCCTTCAGGGCCTCGATTCGCACCACTGCCCGCCATGCGTGCAGGCCATGTTCGCCATGCAAGCGGATTCGCTCACGGACGGTATCGGCCCGTGCACTGGCGGCAAGGGCAGAACCGATCTTGTAGTAACCCACCTGGCCGTTACCGGGCCGATAACCCAGGGAATATCCCTGTGCCATCTGGCATTCGGGATCGGCATGCAGAGCCCGGACCGCGGCAACGACCGCATCGACCAGGAGAAAGTCGCAGTCCAGGGTCAGCACCGCAAACGGTGTGTTGACCTGTTCAAGGGTCTTGAGCAGTTGTGCCTGCCAGTCACTGGCAGATACCGCCTCTTGCACGCTCGCTTGAACTGTGGCGTGACGACCGAAGCGTGCCTGATAGTAGTGGGCTGCACGCCCGGCGTAACCTGGCTCACCCTGCCCCAGCAAGATGACGGTGAGATCATCGAGCACTGCCGCCGAACCTGTCGTTTTTTCACTCATAGCGCACCTGATTCCCTCGTTACTCTGTTCAGGGCCGACATGCTTGCCGACCACCTTGATCAATCGGCCAACCACGCATTGGCCCAGTGCTGCAGATTGTCCCGGGTTAGCACGTAGTCGCGCAGAACCGCTTCGCGCAACTGATCGCCCTGACGATAACTGGCCTGAGGATCGGCCAGGTGCATGCGAATTGCGTCTAGCCACGCCTGCGGCGTATTGCCCACCACTCGCGTACATGGCAAGTAGCCTTGATAAGCCTTGGTGTCTGCACAAATTACCGGGAACCCGCATGCCCCATACTCGAGCAGGCGCAGGTTGCTCTTGCAATCGTTGAACAGATTCGTCTCCAACGGCGCCAATGCCAGATCCAGGTCCAGGCTGGCCAGCTTCTGCGGATAGATCTCCAGCTGCACACCGCTGTGGAACTCTTTGACGTAAGGGCGCAGCGCATCTGGACACATGCCGAAGAACACCCAATCGACCTCGTTGGCGAGTTCCTTGACGACATCGGCAATCAACTCCAGGTCACCGCGATGACTGGTGCCGCCGGCCCAGCCCACGCGGGGTTTGAGCGATGTCTGGCGGCGACTTTGCAGTCCCAGCCACAGGTGCGGTGCGAGCATGTTCGGTACTACGCGGATGTCCCGGTGCATGTTCGACAGCGCATCAGCCAACGGCTGGGTCGAGACCACCAGGCGATCGCACAGGGCGATGCCACGGGTGACCAGTTCGCGCATGTTGCTTGGCATTTTGCGCGCGTGATCGTTCTTCTTCGGCACCTCGAGAATGTAATCATCGATCTCATAGACGCGCCGGGCATTGGAAAAACGCTTGATGCGCTCGAACTCTTCGATCGAACTGCTCATGTAGCGACACTGCAGGATAATCGTGTCCGGTTTGTCGCGCTCCACCTCGATGGTCCCAGGTGTTGAGTAGTTGATCCGGCCCTGTATCCAGCCAGCGCGCTCCAACTCGGTGAAAGGCTGGGTGACTCGATAATGACCTACCGCCGAGGTGTTGATCGGTAGCGCCAGTACAAAAGGCACCGCCCGGCTGATGAACGGATCCCAGCCGCTGCGCATGCCTGGATCGATGTTGAAGCTGGACATCTTCAGGCTGAGGTTGCGGTTGTAGGCCGGATCGTTGGCAACCCGCGGCAACCAGCGGTCGTAGAAGGCATCCTGGTCGCGTAACTGCTTGGCCTGGCTCAGTGCATTACTGTCTTGGGCGGACAAGTGGGCAACCATCGCAAAAGGCGTCCAGACCACCAGGTAGCCATGATCCCGCGCCCTCAGGCAAAAGTCGGCGGCAAACAGCGCGCTGTGGTAGACCGGCGCCAGCATGCCACCGAGCTCCTCGAACAGACTGCGGCGCACCAGCAGGCAGTCGCCACCGACCGCACTCCAGTTCTGCACGACCCCCAGGCGATTCATGTAACCGCCGACATCGACCTTCTGGCCTATGAACGGGCTGCCTGCTGGACCGTGCAATCCCAGTACCAGCCCGGCACTCACCACTACCCCCTCACTGTTGCACAGCTTGGGGCCGACCACGCCGACCTCCGGACGCTGGGCATGGCGCATCATCTCACCCAGCCATTGGCCATCGAACATCACACAGTTGACGTCCAGCCACAGCAAGTAACTGCCACGGGCATGACCACTGGCCTGGTTGAACTGCTCCGGCCCAGCCTCGCTGGCGACCTCAATGATGCGCAACTGGTCACTGCCCAGTCCCTGCATTGCCGTACACCAAGCTTGCACGTCGGCCGGCTCATCACCCCGGGTAAGCACCAGGACTTCATAGTGGCTATAAGCGGTGTGCTCGAAAATTGACTCGACACAGCGCACCAGCGCTTGCAACTGGTGGCCGGCGGCGATGATGATCGACACCGCAGGTGTGTCGACATGCTGGTAGTTAACCCGCGACAGCAAAGTGCCCTCGGCACTGGCCAGTTCGGCCGCCACCCCCAAGCGTTGCAAGTGCGCGCGCAGGATACGCGGAGCCTGGGCTACACAGGCAGGATCGACCAGCCAGTGGCTATAGTCGACCTGACACTGCACCAACAACTCCGCAACGTGCTCCACCACATGCAAACCATGCGTTTCCACCAGCCGCCAAAGCAGGTCGTGAGGCGCCAACACGTCAAACTCGCTGGCAAAGCCGCCCACCTCGAGCAGCCGCGAACACTCGAACGCCAGCATACGTCCGACAAAGGGGTAGCTGCGCATCAGGTCGAGGTTGAAATCCGCCTTGAAGATCGGCTTGTCGGCCTGCAGCTTGTCGTTGGCGCCCTCGTCGGTGTACAGGCACAGTCGGTCCGGGCACAGGGCCATGCGTTCAGCCATGATCACCAAGGCATGCTCATGCAGACGATCACCGGCCTGCAGGAGGAAAATCCAGTCGATACCCTCAGCCTGCATCAAGCGCTCGTTGAGCTGATCGAAGCCGTTGCCACGCAAGGCAAGCAACTGCACGCCGGGCTGTGGATCCAGCGCTTGGGCCGTGCTGAGCACCCAGACATCGCTGGCGCCATAGGACTGCGCCGCCAGGCTTTGCAAGGTGGTCTTGAGCGCCAGGGCATCGCCCTTGGGGTCGAGGACTATCGGGACAATGCGCGGCCGTGTTGGCCACTGCTCGATGCGCTTGGGCAGTAGTTGCGCCTGCGCCGGCGACAAGGCCCGAGAGGCCAGCCATTGTTCATAAAGCTCGGCGAAACTCAGGCTCTGGCTGCCCACTTGCTGTTCGTAATTGGCGACCTGGCCGAAGTACAGGCGCGCCAGCTCAAATTCATCCCAGGCCTGGTCCGGTTCTTCGCTGTAGCGCTCGATCGGCTGGTAGCGCACCCAACCCGAAGCCGGCGCAGCTTCGTTGGTGCGTGAGGCAAGCATCTGCACCAGCCATTCGGTTTCGTTACGTGCCGCCAGGAGCATGCCGGTGTGATGGCTCAAGCGCCCAGGGTGCACCCGCTCGAGACTGAGCATATCTTTAAGGTAGGCCAGATGCCCACGACGCAGCACACAGATGTACAGGGCAAGGTCTAGCCGGGCGCTGAAGCCCTGCCCCTCCTGCACCAGCATCGGCAGATATTCCTGCACCTGGACGCGCCGGAACAGGCTGTGACTGATACCACCAAACAGGTTAGGTGCCTTGGCCGCCAGCACCTCCAACAGGTCAGTGCCATAGAGTACGGCACTACAAGGGGCGATCACGCAGTTATCCGGACGCGAAGGCAGCAACGTGTCATCAGCGGCACAAATCAGCCGATGACTGAGCACCATGCTCACGTCTGGGTACTGGCTCAGTGTATCGGCCTGTAGACGGATACAGTCTTCAAGCAGCCAGTCATCGTCGCAAAGGAACTTGATGTAAGCGCCTCGGGCCTGTTCCAGACACATCAGCAAGTTCAGCGCGAACCCCAGGGTAGTGGCATTGCGCACATAACGCAGTTCGCATCTCGCCTCAGTGACCAGCTCGTCGACAATCGTCTTTATTTCATCACCTGGACTGTCATCACAGACCACGACTTCAAGATTGTCGTAGCGCTGGGAGATAGCGCTGGACAATGCCCGACGGAAGAACTCCGGGTTGAACGCGGGGATAGCGATAGTGACGAGGGGCAGCTGGTTCATGATGGGAAACCTGGCGGGAATCCCAGGTGAGGCCGACGACCGGCATCACCTGGGTGGATAAAGCGGGTGAGGATCAATCAAAGCTGGTTGAACAAGCTCAGCGAAGATATCTTCGAGAAGGCCAGCTGCGAGGCCTGCAGCATGGTCTGTTGCAGGTTCAATCGAATCAGCACCTCGGCAGGATCGGCATCACGAATCGAGCTCTGGGTCTTGGTGTTGGCCATTTTCAGGCTCTCGTTGGTTTCCGCCTGGACATCCAGCGCGGCACCGCGAGCACCGATCGAGCTGATGGCTTCGGCGACTTTGTTGGCTCCACTTTCCAGATTGCCAATCGCCGAGTCCAGGGCGGCCTGGTACTTCTGGCGTGACGCCAGATCAGTGTCGACCGGCATTTCCAGGGCCTTGCGGAACTCCGAGATGGTGTCGAGTATGTTCTGGGTCTGATGGGTGTCGACCTTGACCGAGAACTGGTCACCTCCGGCCGGCGGCTCGGAGAAGTCGAAATCGACACCGGCGATGTTGGCCTTGGTGGCAGGCGTGCCGGTCAGGGCACCGCTGGCCACAGGCCGGGCATCCGGCAACATGGGCTGGGCGTAGACCTCAAAGTTGGTGGCGCTGGTGAACTTGATGATCGCACCGCCACCCGGGAACGCGTCGCTGTAGGCCGCCTTGTCAGTAATGATGGCGCTATTGATCTGCGCCGACGAGGTATTGCCAGGGCTGCGCGAACCGCCGACTTCATCGGCTTTGGAGGCCAGATTGAACGTGTACCCGGCGATGGCGGTATCCGGATCGTCACCCTCCTTCAGGTTGACGTCCAGGCGCATCTCGACGCCACGGAAACTGATGCTGGGGTCCTTGCTCGGGTCAAAAGTGCCACCGCCGGTGGCCTCCAGGGTCACGTCATTGTTGGCCGCGTCAGTGATCTTGAATTCGGTGTTGCTGGTGAAGGTGATGGTGTATGGCTCACCGCCACGGAAACGGTCATTGTACTGGGTGCTGCCGGACACCTGTCCGCTGGACAGGCTGACCCGGCCATCATCCACTGCCGGAAAGGTCAGGGTCGTCTGACTGCGACTGGTATTGAGCGCTTGCTCGAATACGTTGTAGCCACTGTCGTTGGTAGCCATGCTGAGCATGTCACCCACCTGCAGGCTCAAGGTGCTTTGGTCACCCTGGTAGCTATAAGTGCCATCGGCGTTGCGCACGTACGGCGGTGTATCGCCACGTGAACCGGAGAAAATGTACTTGCCATTCTCGTCACGGCTGTTCATCAGGCTGTAGAGTTGTTCTTCGAGCTGGGTCAGCTCTTGGGCATTGGCTTTACGGTCGGCATCGGTATAACCGCCGTTGCCGGCGCCGACGGCCAGTTCCTTGGCCCGCGCCAACACGTTGGTGATCGAGTTCAGGGTCGACTCGGCGGTACCCAGGCTATTGCGCACACTGGTGATGTTGCCGTTGTACTGATCGAGCAGATTGCTCTGCTGCTGCAGTTGCAGCAAGCGCGCAGCCCCTACCGGATCATCGGCAGCCGTGCGCACACGAATGTTGTCACTGGCCTGCTGACCGGTCTTGACCAGATTGGAGAAGTTGTTCGAGTAGTTCGAAGCACTGGTCTGGTAGAACTGGGAAGTAGAAATACGCACGGTCTACCACTCCTTAAAGGGCATTGATCAGCGTGGAGAAGATTTCCTGCGCCGCTTTGATGATCTGCGACGAGGCCGTGTAGTACTGCTGGTACTTGATCAGGTTGCCGGCTTCTTCATCGAGCTGGACGCCCGAGAGCGAATCGCGCGAAGCCTTGGCCGAGGTGTGCAGGGCCGTGGTCGAATCCACGTCCATCTGCGCCTGGGCGGTCTTGCCGCCGACGTTCTCCACCAGTTTGCCGTAGGCATCGGTGAGGCTGATGCCCTTGCCGTTGGCACCGATTTCAACCGTCCCTTTGGTCTGCAGGTCGATCACCGCCTGACCGTTACGGTTGTTGTCCGAGCCTGGGCCGGTCAGGGAAACGGTGTAGTTGTCACCCTCTTTCGGCGAACCGGACACTTCCATCTCGAAGGTGAACGTCTTCTGGACACCGTTGGCATCGTTGATCGGCGCTCCGGTGGAATCGACCATCGGCACCGAGAACTGCAGCTTGTTGGCCTGGCCCGGAATGATGGTGCCGGAGCCCAGAGGGTCACCCTTGGCGTCGAGCAGCTTGTAGGTCTGCGGGGTGGTTTTGTCATCACCGAACACCAGCTTGACCGGCGTCGAATACTTCAGGCCGTTCTGCAGATCCAGGCGCTGGGCCGGATCGTAGATATCCAGCGACGAGGTCAGATTGGGCTGACCGATGATGCCGGTGCCCTGGTTGCCCGAGCCGCTGGTAGCGGTCAATGGCGAGGCCAGCGCCAGGCGCTTGGGATCGGTGAGGACGGTGTCCAGGTTGCTCGCGGCATTGCGGGTCGGGGTGATCTTGAAGCTGTCACCGGCGTTGTTGCTGCCGCTATTGAGCTTGAGGGTGAAACCGTCGATCACCTTAGGCGGGTTGTCGTTGATATCGAAGGTGCCCATGTCGGTACCTTCCGGCAGCTTCTTGACGCTGTAGCCGGTGGCGCTGGTGAAGGTCACCTGGTAGTCGCTGGTGCTCAGCTTGCCGGTGTCCTTGATGACCACATCGAGCATGCCGTTGCCGGTATTGCCGGCTTTGGCAATGCTGCGCTGGCTGATCAGTTCAGGGCTGTTGATGTTGTTGAACAGCGCGGCACCGAACTCGCCGTTCTTGTCGATACCCTGGGCCAGCTGGCGGTTGATCTGGTCCGCCATGACCAGGGCCACGCGCCCCAGTTCGTTGAGCGACGGGTCGAGCACTTCACTGCGATAACGCAACAGGCCGCCGATCTCGCCACCGTTGAGGCTGGAGGTGACGTCCATGACCGTGCTGCCACGGTTGAGCTGGATGCTGACCCGGGTCGGGTCGTTCTTGCTCGGTACGGTCTCCAGGGTGTTGATGGTTTTGCCCATCACCAGCGGCTGACCGTTCTCCAGGTAGATATCCAGGTTGCCTTCACGTTCGACCACCTGGGTACCGACCAGCTCGGACAGCTGACGCACCGCTTCGTTGCGCTGGTCGAGCAGGTCGTTCGGGGTGCCCTGCATCTGCGAGATCTGGTCGTTGTACTGGGCAATGGTTGCCGAGAGCTTGTTGACCTGATCAGCCATCGACGACAGGTTGCCATTGATGTTGCTGTTCTGTTCGTTGAGCTGGTTGGCGATGGTGTTGAAGCGCTTGCTCAGCGATTGCGCACTGGTCAGCAGCAACTGGCGCGAAGCATCTTCGTTGGGCTTGGCCGCCGCGCTCTGCATGGCGGTGAAGAAGCTCTTCAAGGCGCCGGTAATGCCGGTGTCGGCATCGGACAGCAGGCTGTCGATCGGCGCGACCTGATTGAGGTAAGCCGCCGCATCGCTGTTCAGCGAGGTGGTGGTACGCAACTGGTTTTCCAGGTAGGCGTTGTACACCCGGCGCACATCGGACAGGGTCGTACCGGTGCCGATAAACACATTGCCGTTCTGCTGCGAGCCGTTGGCCCGCTGCACGTTCTGCTGGCGCGAATAACCAGCGACATCGGCATTGGTAATGTTGTTACCCGTGGTGTGCAGGCCTGCCTGACTAGCGCCGAGCCCCGACATTCCGATGTTGATCAAACTCGCCATGGTTCAAACCTTATAGTTGCGTAGTGGTGCCAATCGCTGCGTAGCTTTCGTAGGATTTCATTTGCCTGGCGATCTGCGAGATCTTGCTCGCGTAATCCGGGTCGGTTGCATAACCGGCCCGCTGCAGCTCGCGTACAAACTGTTCCGGTTTATCGGCAGCCTTGACCGCTTCTTTATAGCGGGCGTTGTTCTGCAACAGGCTCACCAGGTCATGGAAACTGTCCTGATAGGAATCGTAGGAACGGAACGCCGCCGTCTCCTTGACGAACTGGCCATCGCGAAATTCGCTGGTGATCGCCCGTGCCTGTTCGCCCTGCCAGTTGCCGGTGGCCTTGATGCCAAACAGGTTATGACTGCTGCGGCCATCGGCCTGACGCATGACCGACTTGCCCCAACCGGTTTCCAGCGCGGCCTGTGCCACCAGGTAACGGGGGTCGATACCGATGCGCTTGGCGGCCTGCTCGGCCATCGGCAGCATGGTGGCGACAAAGTCATCCGAAGAACTGAAGGCGCGCTTGGCCGGTGCCAACGGCGGCTGGGCCATGGCGCGACCGTAAATGCGCAGGTTGCCTGGCGCGGCAAAGGCTTGCGCCGGTTGCCAGTCACCTTTGACCACAGCGTCGCCAGCCAGGGTCGAACGTCCGGGAATCGGGGTCGTGTTGATGGTGGCTGGCACAGCGCCAGCCGCCGGCACCAGGCCCGCCAGCAAGCGATCGGTGAGCTTGCCCGGCAACGCCAGACGACGGGAGTTGAGCGCCGCCACATCGTTGCGCGTGACCGCGGTTTCCTGTGGCCGCTCAGGCACTCCG
>JBOICD010000101.1:0-9690 GCA_050739855.1 Pseudomonas sp. | reverse complement strand
GTAATAATCAAAGCCATTTTCCACCGCCCACTCAAGGGCCATGTAAGTGTTGATCGAGTTGGCTTCTTTCAATTTTTTCGCATCTGAAAAAACCGCTTCGCAATAGCCAAAACGCAGTGTGCTCCAATAGCGTTTTGTGCCCCGCGTGATTTCGCAGCCAAGGTGACAGCCAACCACCTCATCCCCCTGCATGATCAGGTCGAGCCGGCCGACGGTCTTGGCCAGGCGAAACACCGTCTCAGTGGAAAACTGCGCAGCATGTTCACCTTGCCTGGCCGTGGCATAGGCTCGCAGCAGGTGTTTGTCGGCCATCGCAATCTCTTCATCCGACAGCGCCTGTTTCATCCAGTACAGCGGTCGGTGCTTGCGAATGCTTCGACGCAGCTCGCTGTCGTAGCGGGCGGTGATCTCTTCCAGGGAGCGCCCCAGCAGCGGTACCACAGCACTCAGATAGTGAGGGACAGTCAACGCCCCGGAGGTCGGCATCTCACTGACCACCACCACATGACTCGATTCGGCTGGTACCGCCTGATCTGGTGCCACAGGTGAATCCCTCAGCGACTTCCCGCCGATGAGCACCTTGGCCACATCCCGGTACTGCTTGCGGCCGACATAAAGTATTTCGAATGGGCTTTCCTGCTGCAGCCTGAACCTGGCGATCTCCCAGCGCCAGAAACACGCGCGCCCGAGGATATCGTGCAACTTGTTTAACGCAGTTTGAATCTCATAACGCATTGCCGGTGATACATGTTTTCGGAAAACTGCCACCCATTTCGCTTTCATTTATTCGCCCTGTGATGTTGTTGCCTGGTGGCAGATCAGTAAAGCATCAAGTAGCACCCAAATAGATATTCTTAAACGGCATGAGCCCATAACTAACGTTGTGATTCATTCATATTCAGTAACAATTAAAGGTGCAAGGTAGCCACTTTGCAAGGGGAATGTTGAGAGGCCGCGCATGTATTTTATGGCGCCAATTTTCCTTCGAAACAGGCGTAAGGGCGTGAGGGCGCTTGCCTCACGTTTACGGGCTGGAGTCGCATCGTGGGTGTGTTCGGTTCCCCGGCTCCAGCGCGGGCAAACAGCCGCGCCACAAGTCAGCAACGTAAGGGCTGGCCAGGCGGTGTCTGACGCCTGCCTGCACAGGATGTCCAACCGCTTTTCGCCCCCCAGTCCGAATGGACCTGATTGAACGTCCTAAGCATGGGAAGGATGGCTTTGCTAGCCCGGAAGGGACGACTGGCGAGTCGCGCGCAGGCAACTTATTCATCTGTCTGCACGCTTCGGAGCAAAACTACGCGTAGTACTTCAGAATAAGCTTGGCCAGGTCAATGTACCTCTCCATCGCGGTTTATTGGGGCATGCCATTTAGGTCTCCCCATCCCTCTTTTTTGATATCGGCGTCATCATCGTTGTATACCGCAGGGTCGAAATCGTAGTCCTTCTCCGGGCCATAATTCCCGTACCCTACTTGTTTGTAATGCTTCCAGAGTAGTGTCCGATATGCCTTAATTGGCCTGGATGTCAGCACCCTAAGATTTGCTATGGTCTGTCGGTACTCTAATTCGATTTGTAGAATCTATGGTCATGGTGAGGCTCCTTGGCGAAGTTGCTGCTGCGTTCACTTCAGGTGCGGTATGCCCGCTACTTCCTCGACACACCCACTTTCGGAAAAAGAACTCAATCAAGTGGCAAATTATTGTGGTACTCGACTTTACTCAGTACCCCGTCCACATTACCGAGTCTCGTCGCAAGGCATAACTGGCAAAAATGACAGGTGCGGCGGTAAGGATGCAGCTGGATCCGAGCGAGGCGCGGGTTTGCCCTGCGATTACTCATGACAGGGGTGGTTATCGCGGGGCAAGCCCGCTCCTACATCCCAGGGGTCATGCCGTGGGCCACATCCTCGACCAGCGCCTTGGCCATCCCGCTCAGGTAATGTGCCGCCCACACCAGCGTGTAGTCCTGATCGACCGCCGCTTGCAAGGTGAGCTTGTGGACGCAACTCATCATCACAGCGGACTGTTCCAGCGCATAGTCCACATCATGCCCTGCAGTCGTGCGGAACAAACGGTCATCGACTCGCCCGCCGATGCCTTCGCCGAAACTGCCGATGCCCGAAGTTTTGAGCGGCTCGCTTGAGTCGCTCGGCTTTTTCCTGTCAGTCATCTTCACTTCCTCAACATCTATCGTCGCCAAGCCCGCCCGTAGGAGCGGATTCATCCGCGAAGGGTCGCGTAGCGGCCCCAGAGATGGGACTGCTGCGCAGTCCTTCGCGGATGAATCCGCTCCTACAAGCCTCCCATACAGGGAAAGCTTCACCTCAATGGCGCAACTGCACCTTGCTCAACGCCAGCTCGACCAGGCTGCGGGCGCTATCGATTTCATGCATGGTCGCCAGCGTCAGAATCTGCCCGGGCGGTTGCGGGTGCAGCAGTACCGTCTGCTGGGCCACGGTCAGTGCACAGACCAGATACTCCGAAACCTGAACAAGGAGGTCTTCAAGGGAATGGTCATGGGGATGGAGCGGTGGATCGGGGACGATCTTGAGCATATACACCTCTGGAGTTTATGAGGCGGCCACAATCCTGCTGTCAAACAGGAGGGTGGCAGCTATACGCGGGTTGACAGACCGATAACTCCAGAGGACAACTCGGCGCACACGAGGTGCCCCACGTACAGCCGCCATAAAGCGAGCACATGTTCTGAAGGTTAGGTCGGCCTGTCAAAGCCGGTCGTTGAGTGCCAACGACCGGCAGAGACTAGGCTGCACTCCAGAGCAGCGCAACGACTCAAAGGCGCTGCAAGTATCTTTGGGAAATGGACTACAAGGAAGAGGGATAATCTGAAAAGGTGCTGGATAATTCATTGGCCCTGTCATTAACAACTATTTACCACCCTGGCCGCCCTCGCCTCCCGCCTCCTGAGTGCCCCTTAAACAGGAGCACCGAAGATGCCTTCCCTAGACCTGGAAAACCCGCACCAACAGCTGATCGAGCGCCAGCTTCCGACCTGGAGTCAACACGCCTCCCCCGAGCAGTGGCAAGCCCTGCGCGAAACCCAGCTGCCCGCCCAAGGTCTGCCCGGCGAACAGGCCGACTGGTTCGCCAATGCCGCACCCGATCTGCGCGAGGCAGTTCAAGCCAGCCAGGCACGCCTGGCGCACTCGCACAAATCTCTGGCCCGCGCACTGAAGGGTTTGAAGAACATTGCAGAATTCGCCGAACCCCTGCTTGCACAAGCGCTGGCAACCCACCACCAATTGGCAGTCCCGTTACGCACCAGCGAACTGATCCACATCCATCATCTGTTTACCTGGCAAACCTACGTCAGCCAGCATGAACGCCGAAGCCTGCTCGAAGCCGCCCTGCACAACTTCGAAGACGAGGTCGAATTCAGCCGCGAAAGCGCGCTGGCCCTGGCAGGTGAGGCGCAGGTTGAAAAGACCGTGGTCATTGGCAAAACCACACTGGGTGACAGCGAAACACGGGTCGACATCGAGCTGGAATCCGAGGCCTACGCGATCAAGCCATTAAGTCTGTCCCCGGAAGATTTTGCACGTACCTGCCGATCCCTGGACCTCGGTCAGCGCTACCAGGCGCACCTGGCATCCGTCTTCGCACCCGCGCAGGTCGCTACGCTGGCCATCAGGGTTCACCAGGATCGTCTGCGCCTGGCAGCGGACCTCGCCTTCCTCCGTCACCAGGTGAGCGGCGAGGCGCTGGACAAGGTGCAGGCATTGCTCGACGAAGGTACGACACTGACCTGCCGCCAGCTGAGCCTGTTCGGTATCGCCTTGCACGAGGTGCTGATGCTCGACCTGGGCGAAGCAGGCCTATTGCTCCACTTACCGGGCCACGAGATTTCGTTGCGCCAGTTCCCGAACCTGTCTGCACTGCATGAGCAATTGCGCGATGACCTGCGGCAGGCGGACTTCCGACAACGATTCCTGGCCTACGTCCCGCGCGATCAGCAGCACACTTTCCTTAGCCGCTTGCGACAAAACCTTGATGCCGACGGTGACGCGTCGCTGTACCTGGCGCCGGTCGCCATTGAAGCCGAGCTGTTCAGCTTCCTGCACCAGGACCATGTCGCCCGGCTGAAAACCGAGGCCCGTCAGCTCGCGGTACCGACCGCCGATGCCGACGAGCAAGCGCGCAAGCGACGCCAGGCACAATGGCAAAGCCTTGGCCTGAATGCACTGATGGTGGCCGGTCTGTTCGTCCCCGGTGTCGGCACGTTGATGACGGCGGTGATGGTCTGTCAGTTGCTCGACGAGGTGTATGAAGGCTACCAGGCCTGGAGCGTCGGTGATCGTCAGTTGGCGCTGCGCCACCTGGAAGCGGTCGGGTTGAACCTGGCACTGATCGGCGGGCTGCATGTGGCCGGCAAGGTGGTGCCAAAACTGTTCAACAGCACCCTGATGGAAAGTCTCGAACCGGTTCGCAGCGCCGAAGGTACGCAGCGCCTGTGGCACCCCGAGCTTGTCTCCTATGCCAGTGACATAGTGCTGCCCGAACACCTGCAAGCCAACAGTGCCGGGCAGTTCCAGCACCAAGGCCGCAGTTTTATCCGCTTCGATGGCCGCGTCTACGAACAGCGTCTGGACCCTGCCCTGGACCGCTGGCGCATCGTTCACCCGAGCGAGCCGGAGGCCTATCAGCCGCTGCTGGAGCACAACGGCGAAGGCGCCTGGCGCGCAGAACACGAGCAACCCCATGCCTGGTCCGGCGCGCGCCTGGTGCGACGGCTGAGCCCGAACTATCGGGGATTGGCCGATGTCGATCTGGTCAAGGCCCTGCAGGTCAGCGGCACGAGCGAGGAACACGTGCTGCAGATCCACCTGGGCAATCAACCCCCCCCGAGCCGCTGGCCTATACCCTTGCACGCTTGCGCGCCGAGGGCCCGTTATCAGCAGCGCTTGAACAACGCGCCAGCCAACTGGCCAGTGACCTGCCGCTGACCCGCGCGGCCCAGGGGTTGTGGCTACCGCGTCTGGTCAGCAATGACAGCGAACGACTGTTGCTGGTGTGCCTGGAGCGCCTGCCCGGCTGGTCGCCAGAGCTGCGTCTGGAGATTCGCGCTGGCAGCCCGCAAGGTACGGTGCTGCACGCCATCGGCGAGGTCGAGGCAAGCGAGCGGGCGGTGGTGGTCAAATCGCTTGATGGTTACGAGGCCTACCTTGGTGAACGCCCTGCTCCCGGAGTGATCGACCATGACCTGTGCCGCGCGGTCGAGGCGGCACTGCCCAGCCAAAAGCGGCTGGCCATGGGACTTGCGGCCAACGCTGGCGAAGCCTTGCGCGAGCGCGTATTGACGATGGTTGCCAATGACCGTGCGGCACTGAATCGAAGCCTGTGGGGTTATCAGCCAAGCCGTTGGGGCGAAGGGATGTTGCGCGGCGGCGAACCGCCTCGGGGCTACTCGCGACAGTTCTTGCACACGTCGGTGGCGGTGCGCTATCGGCGGCTGTTTCCCAGTACGTCCGAGCTGGACATTCAAACGGTCATCCAGGACTGGCGGAATCGGGGCCTGTCGCCAACGCTTGAACTGGATCGACTGCACGATCGACTGCAGGAACTGCGCCGCGACCTGGTCGACTGGGCGGTGCCGGTGCCGAACCGGCGGCGAGCCTTCCAACGCATAGAAAACGCCTGGCGGCGTACCTCGGGGCAGGCGCTGATGGACGGCAATGCCCTGCATGTCCTGGACCTCTCGGCCCTGGATCTGAATGACCAGGACCTTATCACGCTGGCGCTACCCGATGACTTCACTCATATCGGCGAACTGGACCTTTCCGGCAACCCGGGTGTGACGACCTTGCCGGCAGAATTGTACGAGCGCTTCCCCGCCCTGAAGCGCCTGAGGCTGCCCCGCTGTGGCGTCAACCAGATGCCCCGCGTGGGCATGCCACAGACGCTGGCATGGCTGGACCTTGAGCGCAACCCGCTGGTCTGGGACGCCACCGCCCAGGCAAGGATCGACAGCCTCGTCAACCTGCGCATACTCGACCTCTCGCATTGTCCGCTGGGCCGCGCTCCGGACTTCACCGCGCTCCCCCATCTGCGTACCGCGTTCCTGACCCACTGTGGACTGAGCGAGTTGCCCAGCGGCTTGCAAGGACTGGTCGACCCCCTGCTGCTGGACTTCGCCTACAACCCGCTGGTAAACCTGCCGCAGGTAGAGGCCATCCCACAACATGTGGCGCGGGCATTGCGACTGGAGGGCAACGCCTTGGGTGCACAGGTGTGGGTACGCATCGACAGCTACTTCCAGGCCACCGGCATAGATCTATTGGTGCCAGACGTTGACTACGAGGAGCTGCTCGGCGGCGCCAGTGCGGACCAGCTGGGCATCTGGGAACGCCTGCCACTGCAGTATCGCCGTGACCTGCGATCACTGGTCGAAAGCAACTGGTACCTCGACACCCTGCCCGGCTCGCATGCCGAGACCTGGCGCCGCCTCACGCGCATGGACCAGGACCAGTATTACCGCAGGCGCATGCTGGCGCTGCCTGCAGACCGACTGCTTGAGCCGGAGATTGAACACCGCTGACTCAATCAATCGCCAGGTGTTGGCGCATCTGACGATCAGCCAGCCAGGTCTGTAAAGCCTGCGCCGGCATTGGCCGCGCCATCAGGAATCCCTGGCCCTGATCACAGCCGGCATTGCGCAGGAAGTCATACTGGGCCTGGGTCTCGATGCCTTCGGCGGTGATGCGAAAACCCAGGGCATGGCCCAGGTCGATAATCGCCCGGGTAATCGCCACCGCGTCATCATCGGCGGGTAAATCCTTGATGAAGGCGCGGTCGATCTTCAGGTGATCAATGGGCAACGACTTGAGGTAAGCCAGCGACGAATAACCGGTGCCGAAGTCATCCACCGCAGTTGCCACGCCCATGGCCTGCAGCTGGGCCAATGCCGCACAGGCCTGCTGCTGGCTTTCCATCAGCAGGCTTTCGGTGATCTCCACCTCCAGCAGGGTGGGTGGCAGGTCATAACGTTTCAGGCTGCGCGACAGGCTGGCGACATAGTCACTGCGCTCAATCTGCAAGGCTGCAACGTTGATCGCCAGCGGGCCAGGCAGGCAGTCGGCAGCGCGCCAGGCGGCGATCTGCTCGCAGGCAAGCTCAAGCACCTTTTCCCCCAGGGGAATGATCAGACCAGTACGCTCGGCCAGCGGAATGAACTGCGCCGGCGATACCAGGCCATAATCAGGATCGCGCCAGCGCAGCAGCGCTTCGGCACCTTCGACACGCCCACTGAACAGGTCGATCTTCGGTTGGTACCAGAGCTCGAACTCATTGTTCTTCAACGCCCGGCGCAGGTTACGTTCCAGACACAGACGCTCCTGCAGGCGCTCGGTCATGTCCGGGTGATACAACCGCCAGGCATTGCGCCCGCTCTCCTTGGCGGCATACATGGCAGTGTCGGCATGGCGCAGCAAGCGGTCGCTGCTCTGGCCATGTTCAGGTTGCCAGGCAAGACCGATGCTACCGGTGACCAAGGCCGCGTTGCCATTGAGATCAAACGGTAGCTGCAGGGTTTGCAGCAGCCCCTGAACCCGTTCAATACATGCGTGCTCAGCGCCAATCAACAAGAACGCGAATTCATCCCCGCCCAGGCGGCAGAGGCCATCCTGATCATCGATCACTTGTACGAAGCGCGCCGTGGCCTGTTGCAGCAACAGATCGCCCATGGGATGCCCAAGGCTATCGTTGACCTGCTTGAAACCGTCGATATCCAGTACCAGTACGGCCAGGCGCTGGTCAGCGTTAATCGCCTCTTGCAGGCGCTGATTGAACAACACCCGGTTAGGCAAACCGGTGATCACGTCATAATGAGCCAGGCGCTCCAGCTGCGCCTGGGACTGCTTGAGTTCGCGGTTGCGCAGGTTGATCAGGCGGTTACTGCGGTTGAGCTGGGCGACAAAGACACTGAACAGCCCCGTACAGGTCAATGCAAACAGGAACAAGGGTGAGGCAAACAGGCTCATGGACGGCCAGCCACCCAAGGGGCTCGCCGCCAGTTGCCATAGCCCGCCGGGCACATCGACATTGACCGTTACCGCATGCTCTTCAAACAGCTTGGGGTCACCCCAGATCATCCCACCCGCCGAGCCCCGGCCATCGGCGCCGCGCAGGGCCAGTTCAAAGCCCGGGTCAAGGTCCAGCCCTGCGGCGCTGAGCAAGCGGTCAATGTCTGCCACGATCGAGACATTGCCCCAGTACAGCTTGACACCTTTATGGCCCTTGAGAAACACCGGACGCCGGTACACCAACCCGCGACCACCCTGGTACAGCTGCACGGGACCGGCCAGCACCGGGCTGTAATGGTCGCGCGCGCGCTGCAACATGGGGTACTGGTCCGGCAGGTGACGGTAGTCGACGCCGATGATGCTCTGGTTGCCCTTGATCGGATAGACATCGGCAATCACATCGCCAGGCGCCACCGAGATATGGCGGATATGCGGGACCGAGGCGATGGCCTGGCGCGCCATGTCATGAAAGTGCTCGGGGCTGATCTGGCCATCGGCGCTGATCAGTTGGGCAATGCCTTCGGTCTCGCCAAAGGCCGAGCGCAATTGCGCCTCCAGGGCGGCGCGCACCCCGGACAGACGTGCGCCGGCGTTGGCCACCAGTTCGCTTTCCTGGCGCTGAACGTCCAGGCGGCCAAGCGCCACCGACAAGCCGATGCCGACCAGTGCAAAGCCGATCGGCAGCAAGCGATTGAGGGTGGTGCCCAGGGTCGCGGGCAGGACCAGTTTGTCATCAAGGGCGAGGATTCTTGTGCTCATAGGTCCGTTGTTCGCGTCGGCATACCGCTTTATCGGCGTGTCGCGCGCAATGTTGAGTGAGGCTGGCTTTTTTTAGCGCGCTGGCGTTATGCTCGAACTGAAACGTTTCACCCATCATAGAAAAAGAGGTGCTGCGCCCATGGATCATCTGCTCGATTCGCTGTTTCCCACCGCCAACGAGATCCCCGAGGCCTACCGCCTGGGTGAACCGCTGGTGCAACGCGAGTACCTGGTCAACGGCCAGTTGCAGCGCTGGGACGGGCCGCTGGCCACAGTGCGCAGCCCGGTATGGCTCAAGGAGGGTGATCAAGAGCGTCAGGTGATCCTCGGCAACACGCCGCTGCTGGATGCCGACACCGCCCTCACCGCCCTGGACGCCGCCGTGCACGCCTACGACAAAGGCCGCGGCGCCTGGCCGACCCTGCGTGTGGCTGAACGTATCCAGCACGTCGAGACCTTCCTGGGCAAAATGCGCGAGCAGCGTGAGGCGGTGGTCAAGCTGCTGATGTGGGAGATCGGCAAAAATCTCAAAGACTCGGAGAAAGAGTTCGACCGCACCTGCGACTACATCGTCGACACCATCAATGCCCTCAAGGAGCTGGACCGCCGCTCCAGCCGCTTCGAACTGGAACAGGACACCCTCGGCCAGATCCGTCGCGCGCCGCTGGGCGTGGCACTGTGCATGGGGCCGTACAACTATCCGCTGAACGAAACCTTCACTACCCTGATTCCGGCACTGATCATGGGTAACACCGTGGTGTTCAAACCGGCCAAGTTCGGCGTGCTGCTGATTCGCCCCCTGCTCGAAGCCTTCCGCGACAGCTTCCCGGCGGGCGTGATCAACGTTATCTATGGGCGCGGCCGCGAGACCGTCAGTGCGCTGATGGCCAGTG
>JBOICD010000100.1:0-9730 GCA_050739855.1 Pseudomonas sp. | reverse complement strand
AGCCAGCTCAGGCTTGTAGAGCTCCGAGGGCCGCTTGAGTGGCAGAACTGCCTCGAACGACTTCAGCAGGCGCTGGAAATCCGGGTTCAACTTCCAAGTCTCCAGCTTGATGACGTCGAAGCGACTGGCATGCTGCGGATCAAGGTGCAGGATCTGCACGGCATCACGAGTGCCTACGCCGACGATCGGGATCATCAAGGTATTGCACAGCATCTTGAGGGCGTTCATGACCTCACGCTGCTTCGTGGCGGAGCCGGTGAGCATCGAGTGCACTTCGTCGATGATCAGCATCCGCACCTTGAGCTCGCGCAGGGCATGGATAACCTGAAACCTCAGCGTGACCTTGGAGTCGGTGGTTTTGTATGGCATCCACATCCGATCGAGGATGGCAATGTACAGGTCCTTCTCCTCGGCAGACGGCGGTGCTTCAGCCAGAATGATCGGCCGCACCGGCTCGGAGTTCTCGTCGACGTAGCCTTGGCCATGGGTCTTCTCGAAATGCCGAACGATGGTGGTCTTGCCGTTGTTGGGGTCACCGACGATGAGCATATTCGGCATCCTCGGCCGCTTTGGAGCATCCAGCAAGCATTCCAGGCTGTCCAGGATATGGTGGGCCGCCTTGTAGCCAATCCAACGAGGCTCCCCCATAAACAGGATCCGCTCACGAGCCGATAGCTGCAAAACAGGCCTGAAATCGGCATGCAGGTGTGCGTACTCAGTCATTGGATATCACCAATCAGGTCAACGTCGTCGAGCAGTTGCCCTTCGCCTGTAAGAAGAGAAGGTACCGCTTTCACACGCTCTTTGACAGGCCGTGCCGGCGTGATGTTTTTGGTGTGCACCTTGTGCTTCTGGGCATCACGACGTGCCTTTTTGGTACTCGCTGACGCATCCTTCACGATCTGGCGGCGTTCCAAAATGAGCCTGCCGATCAACGCTTCATCGATGTGCTGACGACCTTCATCAACCGCCTGTTTCTTGGCTGCTCGGAATTCCCAAAGGGTTGCAGCAGGGAAGGCTTGGTTGGCCACCGGCACACGAAAATATTGCTTAAGCACAGGATCGTAGAACCAGATAACGCTGATATCGCGAGGGTCACGCCTAAACACGAACTTGCGGGCCTGGCCGGTGGCGGGATCCGTCGTACCGATCCAATGACGCAAGGCCTCTGAGTAGTAGTACACGTCAAGCTGGACACCGTAGTGCTGGACGGTACGGCGGTAAGAAGGCATGAAATCCAACTGCACCGTGAGTGGGTCTGCTGGTCGAGGCGGAACACTCACCAAGGCATCGACACCGCGGCTACCGAAGAAGCCAAGGTGCCATTTGCGCGCAGGAGGCATGTAGATCCCGGAGTGGACGCGGTTGTGGTAGATGATGATCGTCTTTACCAACCACTCCTCAAACTCACTCATCGTGAGCGCGGCGTGCTTGTCGGAGTCGTAGCCGGCTCGATCAGGCACACTGCTATGGGTGGTGCCAGGCAGCTCATGCAGTTCACGCATGAAGGTGCCCAAGAGCCGTTCGATATGACCGCCGTACTTGGGTCGCTTCACCGGACGGAACTGGTTCTCGATGTTGTAGTTAGAGCACGACCGCCGGAAGTTCTCAGCCTGGAAGTCAGGGCCGTTGTCGGTGTGCACTATGCGAGGGAAGCCCCAGACCGGCCATTCTCCACGAACATTGTGGAGGTTCAGCCAGGCTTCCTTCGGCAATATCGAGTGCGCCAGGCACATGCCGACAGAGATCTCTGACGGATCTTCCAGGGCCAGGTAGTAGCCGGTAATCATCCGAGAGTGCACGTCGATCGCAAGGGTCAGCCACAAGCGTCCAATCGGCTTGCGATGCCGGTCATCCACGATGATGAGGTCGATCGGAGTGTGGTCGATCTGGACTACCGCCAGCGGATAGTCAGCACCTGGGAATTTGCCAACGGAAGGCGTGAAGCGGTTGCGCGCCTCGTCGGCAAAGCCGCGCCGGCGTAACACGACTTTCTCGGGAATGCGCTTGATCCTGGCCCTGATCGCCGATGCGCTGGGAGGTGTAAGACCAAGGGCTTTGGCCTGCGTTTCGATTTCTTTGATAGTCGACTGGATCGAGCGGCGCTGCGTGGTCAGATAGTGCTCTTCGATCACGGCCCCAATCAGATCGTCCGCCTGGGCACTCAACCGGCTATTACCTGATTGCCAGCCGCGCTTGCGGGGAACAAGTGCTAGCACCTCATCCCAGCTTTGATAGCGGTCCAGCCACCGATAAAGCGTGGCCGCGTCGACACCCACTTCCTTGGCTCGCTCCTCGACGCTATTTCTTGGGAGCACCGATTCACGCAACAGTGGCTTGATGGCCGAGAAGCGCTGCTGGGCAATAGCCCACTCATCGGAGCTGATGGTCGAGATGTCATAGTTGACGTACAGGCCGTCAACTCGCTCTTGCTCCACAGGCTCCAACTCAGAAATTCGAAGCGATACGCTACGGCCAGATTCGACCTCGATGCCTACGACACTCTGAAGGTCGAGCAGTTGAACGATCTGGTAGTTCTGCTTATCGCAACGGACCGTCGCGCCCACCTCAATACGCACTCGCTCCCTGGAGGGCTCGAAGGGGACCAGGTGCTCATCAGTGTCGATGTCGTAGATGTTCATACCGTGGCCGTCCAAATCTCGAGGAATTCGTTCAAAGGTTCGGTGATGTCGCACTCTACTCGCCCAGTGGCGATCAGATGCCACAACAGCGCCACACCGCGGTCGCGGTATACGCCTTTGAAATGGCGAGCCAGGAGATAGTGCACCGGAGCGAACTCCATCTCCTGGAGCGTTTTCAGGACCATCTCGATGTCTTCGCGATCAAACTCCAACCGTTCGAACCGTTCGAGGAACGTGATGTTCTCAAGCGGAAGTCCGCGAATACGCGACTCGTCATAGATGCTGAAAGTCCAACCTTCCTGCCGCGCATAGCGGCGAGCGGCCTTCCACTTCCCAAGCCAGGTGCGCCAGTTTTTGCGCCACTCGTAGGCTGGCTTGACCTCGACCAGCATTGGCTTGATGTAGTCCATGTAGTCGACGCCGGACAGTTGGCGGTAATGAACCAGGAAGTCGGGAGTGTAGGTCTGAGGACGCCCGCGGAAATCGATGAAGTCGACGCGAACAGGCTGAGCGATCACCGACTCGACACGATGGGAGAACCTCATCCGCTTGAGGAAATCGCGCTCCAGCAACGACTCAAAGGGAATGCCGCCGACGCCTCGGAATGGCAAAAAGCCAGATACGCTGCGGCGTGTCGGCTTGATCGGGCGGATCTGTTTAACCTGGTCGCAGCTATTTCGAGTAGTTTTCAATCCTGTCGCATCCAATTCGAAAATTTTTCGCATCTAATTTGTACAATCGAAAACGGTGCTTAGCGGCCTCTAGCGTAATGGTTTCGCATCTATTTCGAAAGCCTACAGCGGCAGCCGCCCGCAGCCCGGCGAGATCACCCTCGCCCATCACGGTGTACTGTTTCTCGATGAGTTGCCGGAATTTGAACGGCGGGTGCTGGAAGTGCTGCGCGAGCCATTGGAGTCCGGTGAAATCGTCATCGCCCGGGCCAAGGACAAGATCCGCTTTCCGGCACGCTTCCAGCTGGTCGCAGCGATGAACCCCTGCCCCTGTGGCTATCTCGGCGACCCCAGCGGACGTTGCCGTTGTGGCAGCGATCAGATCCAGCGCTACCGCAACAAGCTCTCCGGCCCCTTGCTCGACCGCATCGACCTGCACCTGACCGTTGCCCGCGAGGCCACGGCCCTGTCCCCGGTTGCCGGCAATGGCGAAAGCAGCGCCAGCATCGCGGCGCACGTCGCTAACGCCCGCGAGCTTCAGCAACAGCGTCAGGGATGCGCCAATGCTTTTCTCGACCTGCCGGGCCTGCGCCAGCACTGCGCGTTATCCATCGCCGACCAACACTGGCTGGAAAGCGCCTGTGAACGCCTCAGCCTGTCCCTGCGCGCGGCACATCGCCTGTTGAAGGTGGCCCGTACCCTGGCTGATCTTGAGCAAGCCAGGGACATTGAGCGCCCCCATCTTGCCGAAGCATTGCAGTACCGGCCGACAACTACAGCGTGAGCAATTATTTCAATCTTGAAATATACAGTTCCCGATATTTTATTAATGCACTCACGCAATAGCAAGCGCCCTTCATCGACTTGCTTCGCTGATAACGACCACTATAATAGCGAGGAATTTCACAACGCGCGTACTGTTTGATGATCTACAATTTTCGACTTAAAAACAGCGACCTTGTGGAGTTTAATTCCGAGCACTGCAAGATTATTATCAGCAAAAACCAAGGTGCGCCAGAGGAATTAACACTGGCGCGCGCAGAGTCGCGAATACTCGAACTTCTGCTGATGGAACCCGGCGCGATCTGTTCGCGCGAAGCGATTCTGGAGTTCGCTTGGGATGACCGCGTCGTCTCGGCAGGCAGCCTCAACCAATCCATCTTCATGCTCAGAAACATCCTCGGCGATGGCAAGGATCACGAGATAGTGATCACCGTGCCGCGACGTGGCTATCGCTTCAACAGCGACCAGGTAGCCGCTCACTCCGAAGCCGCAGCGGCGCCTGTAGCGGAACCCGTGGAGACAAGCTCGCCAAGCATCATTGCCCCTGCAGTCTCGCCTGGCAGCGGGAAAGGCATTGGCATGGCGGTGCGCTTCGGATACCTGGCTGTGGCTGTATTGGCTGTCTTGTCCATTTGGCGCCTGGTTGTCTGGTATGAGCCGGTCAGTGAGTTGCATGTTGCCGTTATCAAACAAGGTGAACTTTCAATTTCAGCCGTCGGCAAAAGCGAGCAAGAAGTAAACAAGCTCAAGGCCGACATAGCAGGTTTAAACTTTCCCGATGAACACATTAAAGGCCAGGTTTTTATCAGCCGCAAGGGATCACGCGTGAATATGTCCTGTATTCGAACAACAGGACGCACTTACAACTTTGAATTCCAGTTCCAGGATAAGCAACTCGTCAACATGTTAAAAAAATGCGTGAGTGACCAATGAAAAGCGATCGAGTTGCATGGCATCACTGGTTGATTATCGCCGCTATTTTTCTGGCATGCCTGGTCATGCTATTGGTCACACTGCCGCGCCCCTATATTAATAGCCAGCCTTATCGAACAGAGGGCCGAAACTTCATAGAGCACGAAGTCATGGCGTCCAAGGAAGCGCTGACTATCAGTGAGCCCAGTGCGGTTATTAGTGTACTTGAGCGCCTGGGCGATAAAGAGCGGCATGTTGCCGTCGGCGCCTCGCTCGTTGATACCTCGCGCTGGCGAGTAAAAATCAAGGTTGAAGATATCCAGGCCAGTAGCCAGACAGAACTGTTCGACGTCAGCCGCCATTCCGATCTGTTGTTTGCCCGCCAGTACTTCAGGCTCGGCTCTATCCTCAGCCTGGTCATCATCCCTACCGATAGCGATGCGCTGTGCTACTACTTCCTTGAGCTTGACCGGATGCGCTGCATGAACAATTGACACCAGACCGCGGTGCACGGCGTGTAAACCGGCGCGAAGGCCATAAATAACAATTTTTGATTCCTGTTTTCCTCACTCGCGGCCCAGAGTGAGGATAGCTCGGTCACCTCAACGTGACGTCAACAGGAATTCCCATGCCCTTTAAAACGCTTTCGCTGCTGTTGCTCTCGATGAGCCTGTTTGGTTGTTCGATGGCGCCAAGCATCGACACCGCGATCACTTCGGAACAACAAAAAGCCAACGCACCTCTGCACGTTATCGAACACGATGACGGTACTGTTGCGTGGAAGAAATCAGATGCGCCTTTGTCGAAAAACTATGACAAAGCAATTTTCATCAACTTGCCGAAAAGCATTTCATTCGACAGTAGCGATCCGCGCCTTGCCAAGTTTAATGGCGATGCAGACAAACTGCGCCTGCACTTCCGAACCCAGTTGGAAAAACAACTGACCGCCGCCGGTTATCGCCTGGTCGATAAACCCACCAAGGGGGCGCTGTCACTACACGTATCGATTGCGGATATTGAACGCAAACCGCGTGATCCTAATGTCACCGAATACATTCCCATCGGCATGCTGGTTGGCCTCTCCCTGCACGCCACCGGTGTGCGCGATGAAACCCTTTATCTGTTCTTCCAGAGCGAAGTCAGCGACAGCCTGAGCGGTGAAACCCTTGGCCGCGCCGTGGACCGGGCCAGTGGCCGGAACCTCGGACAAGACAAGGCACCTGTGGTCGAGGACATCTACCCGGCCATGGATACCGCCGCGCAGATGATCCGTGAACGCCTGGACAGAGAGTTCCCGCCCAGGAAACCGGCTTGATCAGCCCTTTCTCCCATTAACCAAACTCCATTGGACGAACGATGAACTTCGCAAAACAGCTTGCAGCCGCCCTCCTTGTACTCAGCTCTGTGAATGCCGTGGCAGATGACCGTGGCCTCTATCTGGGCGGCGGCCTGACCAAGGTGGAAACCGACGAGCACCAGCTCAGTGACGACGACAACGCCTACAAGGCTTTCGTCGGCTACCGGCTGAATCCGTACCTGGCAGTGGAAGGCGCCTGGGTAGACCTGGGCAACTTCAGCGGTAAGGACGGCGACTTCGAAGGCCACTCGTTACAGGCCGCCGCCCACTTCGGTATCCCGGTCGGTAAGCGCGTGCGCCTGTTCGCCAGCGCCGGCGTGCACGCCTGGGACGCTGACAACGATATCGCCGGCGATAGCAGCGACCTGGACATGACCTACGGCCTCGGTGTCGAAGTGGACGTGTTCCGTAACATCGGCGTGCGTCTGGAACAGGAAGTGCTGAAGGTTGGCGATATCGACCTCGACCAGACCAGCGCCAGCGTCTACGTGATGTTCTGAGCCCACGCGCCAGTAGTAATTGCCGCCAACCTGCTCTTTACTAGCAACATCCCCGCGTCGTGAGACAGGTATGTTCGCTTTTGCCCAGAGTTACCCGCTGCTGATCGGCATCACCTTGATCGCACTTGATCTCCTGCTCTGGCAGGTGATCCCGGTCAGCCGGCGCCCCTTGCGCATCGGTCTGCGGCTGGGGGTGTTCCTGCTGTTCACCTGGGTGCTGATCAGCGCCGGGGTCAGCCCCCTGCAAGCCGCGCCCTGGGTCGAGGATGTGCCGCGCAATTTGCTCGCGACAGTGCTGGGGATCGGTTGGTGGCTGTTCGCGGCGCGGACCATTACGGTGGTGATCGGGGTCATTCTGGGCTCACGCAGCGGCCATACCGGGCGGCTGTTGCAGGATGTGCTGGGTGCGGTGATCTTCCTGGTCGCGGTTGTTGCCGCCGCCGCGTATGTACTGCAGCTGCCGGTCAAAGGCCTGCTGGCAACGTCCGGGGTGATGGCAATCGTTATCGGTCTGGCACTGCAGAGCACGCTCAGCGATGTGTTTTCCGGCATCGTCCTCAACACTACCCGCCCCTATCAGGTCGGTGACTCGATCAGCATCGACGGCACCGAAGGCAAGGTAATCGACATCGACTGGCGCGCCACCCGCCTGCTCACCGGCAACGGCAGCATGGCGGTGATCCCCAACTCGGTCGCGGCCAAGGCCAAGCTGCTCAATTTCAGCCAGCCCAACGACATACATGGTGTCTCCATCAGCGTCGTGGTGCCTGCCAAGGTGCGCCCGCGGCGAGTGCTTGATGCCCTGGAGAAAACCCTGCAGGGCACGCGCACGCTGCTCGCCACACCGCCGCCCAAGGCGACGATCAAGAGTTCGACCCTGGAGTCGGTGGAGTACGAAGCGAGTGGTTTCGTCAGCGCCATGAGCCAGAAAGTTGAAGTGCGCAACCATATGTTCGACCTCGCCCACCGCCACCTGGAAGCGGCGGGTGTGGTCTGGAACAGCGACACCCTGACGCCGCAAACCTGGAATCGGCAACGTGCATTGCTTGAGGATGTGCGGATCTTCCGCTCACTGAGCAGCGAGGAAAAAGACAGTCTCAGCCAGCGTATGACTGCGGTGGAATACCTGGCCGATCAGGTGATCCTCGGCGTTGGCGACAGCTCGGATTATCTGTTGGTGATCGGCACAGGTGTGGTGTCTGCGGGCATCCGCGATGGCGACAAGCAGATCGAGGCCGGACGCATGGGGCCAGGTGAGGTACTGGGCCTGGAAGGCCTGCTGGAGACGGACGATTCCACCGCCGAATTCCGCACCCTGACCAGTTGCATCCTCTACCGCATCGACAAGGCTGAAGTACGCAGTTGCCTGGAGCAACGCGGTGAGGTCAAGACCGCGTTGATCAAGCTGCAACGCATTCGCCAGCAAACCCGGCAGTCGCTACTGGAGCAGAAACCGGCAGCCATCAAGAAAGGCGGCTTTCTCAGCTGGCTGCACAAGTAGCGGTTACAGCACCACGCGCAAGCATTGCCCGGCGTGATACAGCGAGAACCCGGTTTCGTAGAAGCCGGTGCGCAGCGCCGGGGCCGATACCGGTTTCATCGGTGAGAACGGAATCGGCAAGGCATCCGGGTTGTCCTGCAGCAGGAACTGGGCAAAGGCTTTGCCGATCACCGTGCCGGTGGTGTTGCCACGGCCATTGTAGCCAGTCACCGCAACCAGGCCCGGGGCCGGTTCGAACAGGCGCATCAGGTGATCCGGGGTGAAGTCGATACAACCGGTCCAGTGCATTTGCCACTCGACCTTGCCCAACTGCGGGAAGTAGTGATTCTGGATACGGTCGGCCCAGCTGCGGATGAACCAGCTCGGCTTGTTGTCGACCCGCCCCAGGCTGCCGAGCAGCAGGCGGCCTTCATCGTCGCGACGAATGCTGCTCAGCACCGTACGGGTATCCCAGGAGCCCTGGCCGTGCTTGAGCACGTTATCGGCGGCCTCGCCTTGCAGCGGCACGGAGGCGACCTGGTAGTAGTAACCACGGAAGAAGTGCTTCTGCAGGGTAGTCCAGTCGCCTTCGGTGTAGGCGCCGGTAGAGATCACCACCTTGTCGGCACTGACCGAGCCCTGGCCGGTCTTTACCCGCCAGCCACGACCTTCGCGCTCCAGACCCTCGACAGCCGACTGCTGGAAGATCTGTCCGCCCAGACGGGTGACGGCGGCGGCCAGGCCTTGGGTGTAAGCCATGGGGTTGATGGTGCCGGCGCGGCGATCGAGCAGCGCGGCGGAAATCCTGTCGGTACCGCAGTACTCCTCGCAGCGTGCGCCGGTGAGCAGCTCGACGTCGGCACCGCGACGGCTCCACTGCTGATGACGCGCTTCGAGGTCGGCAACGCCGCTGGCGTTATGCGCCATGTGCAGGGTGCCGGTGTTGTGTGCCTGGCAATCGATGCCCAGGCGTTTGATGGTGGCGAAGACTTCAGCGGGCGCTTCGCCCAGTACCTTGTTCAGGCGGCTGCCTTGCTCCTGGCCAAGGGTGGCTTCGACATCGTCGGGACGAATCCAGGTACCGGCGTTGACCAACCCGACGTTGCGCCCGGAACCGCCGTGGCCGATTTTCCAGGCCTCCAGCAGAACGACCGACTTGCCCGCCTCCAGCAGGTGGAGGGCGGCGCTAAGACCGGTGATACCGCCGCCAATGACGCAGACGTCGGCCTTGAGTTCGCTGGCCAGTTTATCGACCGGCGTAGCGAGCCTGGTTACGTGTTCCCACAGACATTGTTGGCGCAGCTCTGGCATGGCCGGCTTCCTTCTTTGTTCTTGTTATTCGCGGGGCAAGCCCGCTCCCACAGAGGTCCCGGTGGGAGCGGGCT
>JBOICD010000099.1:0-9746 GCA_050739855.1 Pseudomonas sp. | reverse complement strand
CCAGGTAGTCGTAGGCGGCATGGATGGTGGCAACGCGGAACTCCGCGCCCGGCGCTTCAGTGACCTGGGCCAGGGCGTCGGCGCGCAGTTTGCGCAGGCGCTTGGCGTAGGCGCGGGCGTTCTGGCTGTAGTACTTGGCGTTGTCCGGGTCGAGCTTGCCCAGCTCGCGGGCGATGTTGTTGACCTGGGCGATACTGGCGCTGATCGACAGGAAGGTGTGCGGGTTGACCACCTTGCCGGCACCGCGCGCAGCCACACCAGTGGCGGCCAACAGCGGCACGTTAGTGTTGGACTCGATCACGGTGATCTGCGGCTTCTCGCTGGCAGTGATCATGCGGTCGGCAAAGTCATCGTGGCCGATGCCGTTGAGCACCACCACATCGAGGCTGCCGATGCGCTTGATGTCCTCGGCCCGTGGCTCGTAGGCGTGGGGGTTGAAGCCGGCCGGAATCAGCGGCACCACCTCGGCCTTGTCACCGACGATGTTGGTCACGTAGCTGTAGTACGGGTGCAGGGTGATGCCGATACGCAGCGGTTTGCCATCGACGGCGGCCTGGGCCAGGCCGGGCAGGGTCACAGCAATAAACACAGTCAACAGACGACGGGCGAGGGCGGAGCGAAGCATGGGGCGTCCTTGTGTCAGTGGCGATGCTGGCGGGTGACGCCAGCGTCGTATTGGGCGGCGATCTGCTGCCAGCCGGCGGCGATCAGGGCGGTAGCACTGAGGTCGGTCGGGACACTGGCGTCAGCCTTGCGCAGCAGCCAGACATCGGCGGCGCCGTCATGGGCCGCAGGCACCAGCAGGAGGAAACTGCCGGCCGTGCTCGGTGACTGGCTCAGGCCCAGGTAGGCCTGGTCACTTAGCAGTTGCCATTGATGCTCGCCACGGCTGGCACTGCTGGCATCCTTGACGAACGGCGGGAAGCCTTCTTCGGCCAGCACCGCAACTTCGACCAGGGCCGGGTCTTCTTCGCGACGCAGCTGGATGTCCTCGAAGGCCACCCGCAGGTCGGCATACACCCCTTGCTCGGCGGCGCTGAGGTCTCGGCGGGCGTCGAGCTGGTGAGCCTCGATGCTGACTTCGTCATGACGCTCACCGCGCAGAGCGACAATACCGGCCGCCACGGCGAGGATCAGCAGGCTGACCAGCAGCACATACAGGGTTTCATGCCCGGCGCCGGCCGGGCGCACCACCTGGACCCGGCTCATTGCTCGATATCTGCGTAGTCGATTTCCACCACGTGACCGGGGCCGGCATCGAACAGCACGTAGAACTCGCCTTCAGGACGCTTGAAGGTCAGCTTGGAGTTTTCCCCGAGCTTGCCGGGCACGAGGATTTCTTCGTTGTAGCCGATCACGTCGAGGGTCACCCCCGGTGCGCCGCTGCCGTCGGAAAAGCCGCCGGTGCACTCGATCTGCTCGCCGTCGATCGGCTTGCACTCGCACATCGGGTTATGGGCCAGCGCCGGGCTGGCGGCGCCGAGCAACAGCAGGGGCAGGAGCACCTTGCGGACGGTGGACTTCATCATTTGCCTCCTTGTTCGTTCAGCCAGGCGACGGTGGCCGGCGATGCCTTGGCCAGCGGTACGGAGGCCTGGTGCATGCTGCCGTCCCAGCCTTCGAGGGTGATCCAGATTTCAGCGTCGGGGCGGGTCTTGACCGGGATCGGCAGGCTGGTGCCCATGCGGTAGGGCGGGCCGAAGAAGATCGTGCCAGCGGCGCGCAGGCTGCGCGGCTTGCCGATGCGCAGGTAGACCGCCTTGACCTGGTCGATGCAGGTCTTGCAGATGCTGGCGTTGAACACCTTGAAGTAGCCGGCCGGGCCGTCGGCCACCGGCGCCTCATTGCGCAGTTCGGCCAGTTGCACGCTCCAGGGGCCGACCTGGATCTCCCCCAGCTCCCGTTCGCCAAGACCGTTTTCGCCACGAAACAGCGCCTGATCGGCAAAGTACTTGGGCATGAAGCCCAGCGGGATCAGCAACAACAGAATGTTCAGGTGAAAGCGCCATTTGTGCCAGAAGCGGCTCAGCGGGCTTTGTGGCGCAACTGCAGCCTTGCTCATAGGCTGGCCTCCGTAGCGGTGTCGGCGTTGGATTTGCGGCCTTTGCGCGGTGCGCGTTCACTGCGCTTGAGCGCTGCGGCGGTGGCCTGGGCGGTGCGCTTGGTCCAGATCAGCAGGCCGCTGAGAACCATCATCGACAGCACCAGGCCGAAGAAGGCCCAGATCAGCTTGATGGTCAGGCCACCGAAGTCGCCGGTGTGCAACGGGCGCATGGATTCGGTGACGAACTCCAGGGCCGAACGGTCGCTGACCAGGAACTGCGCCTCGATCTTGCTGTTGTACGGGTTGACGTTGACGGTCTGGAACATCAACGGATACCAGCCGCGCCCGCCCAGGTAGACGTGGGCATAGGCGTTGCCGGGCAGCGACACGAAACTCACGTCGAGGCCGGCAATCTGCTCTTTGGCGATGCGTGTGGCGTCATCCAGGTTGATGCGTGGCGCGGGTTCGCCGGAGGCGGTGAGCGGTACGTCTTCACGGGCAATCACCGGCACGATCGGCTCGGTGGAAAGGGTCACGTGGTTATCGGCCAGAATCGCCTGGATCAGGAACCAGGTGCCGGTGATGGAGATCACCGCAATGAACCAGATCGACCAGATCCCGCTCAGGCGATGAAAGTCGCCCCAGAAGATTCGCGCGCCGTGATTGAAGCGCAGGGTCGGCTTGAAGAAACCTTTCCAGAACCGTTTATAGACCACCAGCCCTGTGACCAGCGACGCCAGCATCGGCAGGCCGAGCAGCGACACCAGGTACCAGCCCCAGCTGTAGCCGTTGGTGAAGGGCACCAGCCACCAGCCGTGCAGGGCGCGGGTGAAGGCTTCGAAGCTGAACGCCGGGCTCTTGCCCTGGATCGCCCCGGTGTAGGGGTTGACGTACAGGGTCGGGGCGCTGCCATCGGGGTAGGTGACGGACGCGGTGAGGGCGAAGTGCGAACCGTCCGGCTGGCTGATGAAGTTCACCGCCATGTCCGGTTCGGCCTTGTGCAGGGCATCGAGCACTTGCTGGAAGCTCAGGCGTTCGGCGTCATCGCTGGGCTTGCTGGCGCGTACATCGGGGTTCGCCAGCCAGACGATCTCCTGGCTGACCACCGCCAGGGTGCCGGTGACGCAGACAATCAGGACGAAGAACCAGATCGGCAGGGCGAGCCAGCTATGGACCAGGAACCACAGTCTGGATTTGGACTTTTTCGGTTTTTGGGACATTGCAGGGGTCTTTTCAGGGAAATTGAGGTCGAGGCGATGCTCAGCCTTGGGACTGCACTAGATAAGACGAATGAGAATCGTAAAACCCGCAGCCGTAGTTGAAAGTAAATGTTTCAGAGATGCTGAGCGATATAACTGTCGTTGTTAATTTTCATTCGCGCTCATTCATTTTTCTTTGACTACCGGGCCTGGCCCGTGAGGGGTCGACTTCGCCCAGTTCCCGATTCCCGATCAGGTTGATGTGCCGTTGCAGGCGTTCGACCGTTGAATTGGCCAGTGGCTCGATCAGCGGTTTTGATCTTTGAAGCCCTATCGCGGGGCAAGCCCGCTCCCACCCGGTGGGAGCGGGCTTGCCCCGCGATGTTAGCGCCTCAGAACTTGGCACGCACGGTGAGGGTGTAATTGCGTGGATCACCGTAGAAGTTGCCGTTAGACGACGTACCTACGGTCTGGTAGTAGTGCTTGTCGAAGATGTTGTTGGCGTTGACCACCGCCGACCAGTTCTTGTCGATCTGGTACTCCAGGCTGCTGCTCCAGATGGCGTAACCGGCCTGGATGAACTTGAACTCCTGGTCGGCCGGGCCCCAGCTCTGGCTGGCTTCGTCGAATTGCGAAACCATGCCGCTACGCGAGTTGCTGCTCTGTGCCGTCACGCCAGCACCGACTTTCCACTTTTCCAGGTCGCCTGGCAGGCGGTAGGTGCTCCACAGCTTGAACAGGTGCTTGGGGGTGACGGCGCTGTAGATGGCGCGGGTCTCGTCGTTCGCCTTGTCCCGGGTATGGTTGTAGGTATAGCCGGCGAACAGTTCGAGGCCGGTCGCCACTTCGCCGCTGATCTCGGCGTCGAAGCCTTCACTGACCACTGCACCCTGGCTCAGGTAGCAGCAGTTGTCTGCGCCGAAGGTCTGCGGGAAGCGCGGGTCGAGGATCGCCGCGCCTTCCTGCTCGATACGGTAGATGGCAAAGCTGGTGTTGACCTTGTTGTCGAAGAGCTGGCCTTTGAGGCCGATTTCATAGTTCTTCGAAGTGGCCGCGTCCAGTGCCCCGTCTGGGTAGGACTTCTGCAGAAACTGCGGTTTGTAGGTTTCGGCGTAGCCGATGTAGGTGCTCCAGTTCTCGTTCAGGTCGTAAGTCAGGCCGGCATACGGTGTGGTCACGCCTTCTTCCTTGAACCGGCGATGGTAGGGGGCCGGGTCGGTCAGGACGTTGCCGAAGTCGTCAAAGAACACTTCCACGTCACGGTATTTGTAGGTGGAAACGCGGGCACCGAGGATCAGTTTGGTGTTGTCGGTCAGCGACAGCCGCGTCATGCCGTAGTAACCGTACTTCTCGGTGGTGTTGTCGTCGGTCTTGTTCGGCAGGCTGCCCGGATCCGGCGGACGCACGGGGTCGAAGACATTCACCGGGGTGAAGTTCAGGTTGCCCCAGCGCTGGACGGTGTAGCCATCGCTGTGCGAGTAGTCGGCGCCGAGCAGTACGTCATGGTGCAGGTTGAACAGGTCGAAGCCGCCCTTGACGTAGCTGTTGATACCCCTGCGCTCCAGGCCGGTCTTGGCCGGATAGTGCAGCCACACCGGTCCCGTTCCGGTCGCCGGATCGACCGGGCCGTTGGCGAACAGCGAGTTGGCGTCACGGTCCATGTCCAGGTAGGTGACGTCGGTGGTCCACAACCAGTTTTCGTTGAAGCTGTGGTCCAGCTTCAGGTAAAGCTGTTTGGTTTTATCGTGGACAGTGTCCCAGCTGGTAACCAGCGCGGTATCGCGTGACAGGCCGATATCGTCGCCGTTCCTGTAGCGCGGCAGGCCGCCGAAGTTCGATACGCCTTCGGAGTCCTGGTAGCTGCCACCGAGGGTCAGCACGGTGTCGGGCGTCAGGTCGAATTCCACCGAGCCGTAGAACAGGTGCTTCTCCATGTTGGCGACATCGTAGAAGTACTTGTTGTCCTGGTAGGCCATGCCCAGACGGCCGCGGATGTTGCCGGTCTCGGTCAGCGGGCCGGTCACGTCCAGCTCGGTGCGGTAGTTGTCCCAGCTGCCGGCCGAGGCCGAAAAGGTCAGCTGGTTGTGGGCCAGGGCGCGCTTGCGCACCAGGTTGATGGTGCCGCCGGGGTTGCCGCTGCCGGAGTACAGGCCATCGACGCCACGAAGAAATTCGACGTGGTCGTATTGCGCCAGGTCCAGCTGGCTGATCGAACCGTAGCCGGAGATCGAGGTGTCCATTGGCGCGCCGCCATCGATCTGGATGTTGTTGACGGCAAAACCACGGGAAAAGAAGTTGGTGTCGTTACCCAGCGATGAACCGGAGGCACCGTTTTTTTGCAGGGTGACGCCGGTGGTCTTGTCCAGCGCATCGGTGAGGGTGGTCAGGTTCTGGTCTTCGATGCGCTGACGGGTCACCACCGACACCGAGTGCGGCACTTCGCGAATCGATTGCGCCACCTTGCTGCCGACCGTGGTCGAACCGGTGATGTAGGCACCGGTGTTTTCGCTCTGATCGCCCAGGGCGATGGCGTTCACCGAGGTGGCGCCGAGGTTGATGGCATCGCTGGAGGCACCGTCGCCGCCACGCGAAAACGTCACCACGTTGTCGTCGATGCTGTAGGTGATGTCGGTACCCTGAAGCATGCGTGCCAGGGCCTCACTGGGTTCGTAGGTGCCCTTGACCGGCAGCGACTTGAGATTGGCGACCACTTCCGGGCGATAGAGGAACTGCAGGTTGGTCTGCTGGCTGATTTCCTGCAGGGCGCTGGCCAATGGCTGGGCCGGAACGTCGATCGCCACTGGTGCCGCCTGAGCGTGTGCAGCGCAACCGATAATCAGTGCGGTGCCCAGTGCCAGCAGGGTCTGGTTGCCGCGCTTGGAGAGAGGAGGGAGCTTACTGTTCAGCGGTGTGTTGCTCATGCTTACTGCCCGTTAAGTGTGGAGTTTTTTGTAATTGCAAATGAGAGTCTTTATTAAGACGCAAGACTAAAAAAAAACCGGAAAGAATCTTTCCGGTTTTTTTTGTTCAGGCGCTGACGACTCTGCCAGCCTCCATGCGTACCAGCTGATCGGCGCAATCGAAGTAGCGGTCATCGTGCGAGATGACGATGATGGTCTTCCCAGCCGCTTAAGGTCGGGCAGCAGTTCGGTGCAGAAGATCCGCCTGAAGGTCGCGTCCTGGTCAGCCGCCCACTCGTCAAACACCAGTACCGGTCGGCCTTCGACCCAGGCAGCGGTTGCAGGTCGAACTTGGCGCGCAGGGCTTCAAGCTTGTCCAGGGTCGGTTTGCTCAGGGGCGGAGGGACGAACGGCAGGGGGGTAAATTCATGCGCGGGCAGACGGCTCAAGTTTTGCGGCCGATGGCCGATAGCAAAGTCAACCCATAGACCATCAGGATGATAGAAGCATGGTTGGCATCAATGCCGTATCGATCAATGGAAACCCGCTGAGCAGCGGAACCCCAGGTGTTGTCAGCGTCAATCTCGGCGCTCAGGACCCGGCTGCGAAAACGGAAGAAGGCACGCTCAAGGTCAATCTTTCCGGCGTCGCCGAGAGCAACAAGGCCGAATCCAGCCAAAGCAACGAAAGTAGCGAGCCGGCGCACATCCGCCAGTTGCGTGAAATGATCAAAGAACTGCAAAAGCAGTTGGCCGAACAGCAGAAGCAACTGCAGGCAATCATGGCCAGCAACATGGAAGAGACCGCCAAGGCCTCGGCGGTCGCTGCCGCGCAGTCATCGGTGAGTACCACCATGGGCGCGATCCAGTCGGCCACCGCGCAGTTGCTCAAGGCCCTGCTGGACAGCGGTGGCAGCAGCGCTGGCAGCATGGTCAGCACCAGCGCTTGACGGGCAACGGGCCTGGCGCCGATGGCGCACAGGCCCGTCTGCTCAGTCGACCGAAGGGCTGTTCTGGCTACGCTCGGATTTATAGCGCATGGCCACTGCCGGTGCCGGTTTGGTGCTGCCGGTTTCCAGCCACTGACGCATGCGGCTGGCGTCGGCGAAGTGGGTGTACTTGCCGAAGGCATCGAGAATCACCATGGCCACCGGACGGTTGTCCATCTTGGTCAGCAGCACCAGGCAGTGCCCGGCGTCATTGGTAAAGCCGGTCTTGGTCAAGTCGATATCCCAGTTGCTCTTGTTGACCAGATGGTCGGTGTTGCGAAAGCTCAGGGTGTAGTTGGGCTTGCGAAACGCCACGGTCTTCTTGGGGGTGACGCTCAACTGTTTCAGTAGCGGGTAATTGCGTGCCGCCAGCAGCAGCTTGCCCAGGTCGCGTGCGGTGGACACGTTGCGGGTCGACAGGCCGGTGGGTTCGACATAGCGGGTGTTGCTCATGCCCAAGGCCCTGGCCTTGGCGTTCATCGCCTTGATGAACGCGTTATAGCCACCGGGATAGTTATGTGCCAGGGTCGAGGCGGCGCGGTTTTCCGATGACATCAGGGTAATCAGCAGCGTCTCCCGGCGGCTGAGCTGGCTACCGAGGCGCACCCGCGAATACACCCCTTTCATTTCCTTGTTCTGGGCGATGGTCATGGTCAGCATCTCGTCCATGTTCTGCTTGGCGTCGAGCACCACCATACCGGTCATCAGCTTGGTCACCGAGGCGATAGGCAGCACCCGGTCGGCATTGTTGGCGTAGAGTACTTTATTGGTCTGCAGATCGATCAGCAGAGCGGCGCCGGAAGCCAGGTGCAACTTGGCAGGATCGCGTTGCACCTGGGCTGGGGGTTGCGCAGCAGTAGCGGTGGGGACAGTCGCGGTACTGGTGAGCAACAGCAGCAGGCTTAGAATCGAAAGGGAGGTTTTCACGTCGAGGCTCACTAAAGGTTGGTATGTCGTTGGCTGTGCAAGGGTTTTCCCCCAAAAAAACGCTCGCATTCTGGAGTATGGCTCAGCTGCTGTCGATTGCCTGTGCAAGGTTGGCGTGCAGATGAAAAAAACTTAATCCATGGCCCTTTCGTCCGCGCATAAAAAGCCCCGCCAAAGGGCGGGGCAAGGGGCTGTGCAGAGCAACGCACGATAAAGTGGTCTGGCAGCCTCAGGCTTGCAGGCTGGAGCCTTGCAGGTGATTGGCCAGGGACTGCGCGGCGGTCAGCGAGGTCAGTGGCCCGCAGAGCGGCTCACCGTCGCTGACCACGTACCAGCAGGCCAGCAAACCCAGCTCTCTGAGCGAGGTGGGGACGGCGCTGCCGATGACGGACATGATGCTGATAGGGGCCATGGGAGACTCTCCTGCGATTCATGGGCATACCTTATGCCGCCCGGCGGGAACTTAGAAATCAACCGGGTCAATAGTGCTCATCACTGTCATCGAGTCGGCTTTATCCGTGCGTCTTTGCAAGCGTCGATCATCGGTGGCTGCCCTGGCTGTGCATAATGCCCAATCGATTGTAAAGGAGAGTCAAATGGCCCATGTTCCTGGTAAAGACACCGTTCTGTGTATCTCCCTGGCCGGTCGTCCAGGCACCTTTGGCGTACGTTTTCACAACCATCTGTACCAGCAGTTGGGCCTGGATTTTTACTATAAGGCCATGACTACCCAGGACTTGCCCGCCGCAGTAGGCGGTATTCGCGCCCTGGGCATTCGCGGTTGCGGTGTGTCGATGCCGTACAAGGAAGCCTGCATGGCGCTGGTCGACGAGATCGACCCGTCGGCGGCGGCGATCGAGTCGATCAACACCATCGTCAACGACGGCGGTCGGCTCAAGGCCTACAACACCGATTATCTGGCCGTGCGTCAGTTGCTGGAGCAGCATCGGCTGGATCCGGACACGGCCTTTGCCCTGCGCGGCAGTGGCGGTATGGCCAAGGCTGTGGCCAGCGCGTTGCGCGATGCCGGGTTCAAGCAGGGCATCATCGTTGCCCGCAATGAACAGGCGGGGCGGCAAATGGCCGACAGTTGCGGTTATCGCTGGCAGGCCGAGCCGGGCGATCTGTGCCCGCCGATGCTGATCAACGTCACGCCGATCGGCATGGCCGGCGGGGTTGAGGCTGAGCAGTTGGCGTTCAGCCGCGAAGCGATTGCGGCGGCGCAGGTGGTCTTCGATGTGGTGGCGATGCCAGCGCGTACGCCGCTGATCATCGAGGCCGAGAGGCACGGCAAGGCAGTGATTACCGGGTTGGAGGTGATTGCCTTGCAGGCGCTGGAGCAGTTTGTGTTGTACACCGGCGTGCGGCCGACGGCCGAGCAGGTGGCACAGGCTGTGGCGGTGGGAGCGGCGGTGCGGCGACCCGACTTGCCCCGCGATCGGTAATCCAGACAATACAAGCTGTGTGGACCACACCGGCCTCATCGCGGGGCAAGCCCGCTCCCACGGGAGCCCTTACTCCAGGGCCGCCAAGCGCTCTTCCAGCGCTGCAATCCGCGCTTCCAGCGCCTCGATGCGCTCCACCGACACCGCACCACCCGCGCTGCGCTCCGGCCCTTGCTGGCGCGCAGCAAGAATCGCTTCGATCTCCGCCGGATCACCCAGCGCATGGGTGTAACGGTCTTCACG
>JBOICD010000098.1:0-9761 GCA_050739855.1 Pseudomonas sp. | reverse complement strand
CTCCAGACCTGACCTATCCCGCCATCATCGAATGGTCCAAACCACTGCCGCCCGAGCAGTGGGCCAAGCGTTCTCCTGAGCTGGAAGCCGCCATCGCCAAGCGTGAGGCCGAATTAGCCGCGCAGACACAACCCACGGACAACACATGAGTACGCCACCGGCAGGCATCACCAACGAATCGGATGATTTCGCCTAACGACGGCCTCGCGAATGCGATCTAAAGCGCACTACGCAACCGCGCCAGATCCCGTACCGGCGGCGCGCCATACAGCCGGCTGTACTCCCGGCTGAACTGCGACGGACTTTCATACCCCACCCGATACCCGGCCACCGCCGCTTCCAGCCCGTCATTGAGCATCAACCGCCGCGCTTCCTGCAGGCGCAGCTGCTTTTGATATTGCAGCGGACTCATGGACGTCACTGCTTTAAACCGATGGTGCAGGGTCGAACTGCTGAGATTCACTTCCCGAGCCAGGTCATCAATGCGCAGCGGACGGTGGAAGTGCTGGTTAAGCCATTCGATGGCCTGGCAAACCCGATGGGTCTGGCTGCTGGACATGGCTATTTCATACAGACGGTACCCCTGCGGGCCACGCAGCAAGCGGTACAGAATCTCACGCTGGATCAACGGCGCCAGTACGGCGATGTCCTTGGGCGTATCCAGCAGGCGGATCAGGCGCAGCAAGGCATCGAGCAGTAACGGATCGGTGCGTTCGACATACAACCCGCGCCCCGAAGGCAGCGCCGGCACGCCCATGGGCCCGGCCTCGGCAATCAGGTTGTTGATCTGCGCCGGGTCGATGTTCATCCGCACCCCAAGGCTGGGGTTCTCCGGGCTGGCGTCGAGCAGCACACCACTGATCGGCAGGGCCACCGAGAGCACCATGTAGTGCAGCGGGTCATACACGTAGCGTTCATCGCCCAGGCAGATTTCCTTGCTGCCGTGGGCAAGGATACACAACGCCGGTTGGGCCAGCGCCGGCATGGAGCGCACGCTTTCTTCGTATTGCACCAGGTACAGGTCTTCGATGGCCGATTCGACACTGATGCTGCGCGGTGCGTGACGGCGCACCAGATCAGCCAGCTCCTGGCGCTGTTGTTCCAGAGCGGGGTCGAGGGTAGTCATTGCAGCACTTCCAGACAGGGACCTGAGCAGCATAGGTTTGTGCAAGCAGCGGCGCTAGCCGGATGCTGTCGTCTGCTTGCCTGATCCTGCCGCGCGCAGGATCAGGCAAGCGTGTGACAGGAATGGCCTAACGGCGCGCGCGAGGCGTCGCCTAACCTGTGCATCCTGGCAATAACAACTGGCTGCTCTAGGAGAGATGCTCATGACCTCGTCGCATTCGGTCACCCACCTTGCTTTTATCCGGGCCAGCAGCGGTCGTTCAGTGGAACTGGGCGAGCGCTTGCGCCAATTGCTCGAACCGTCGCGACAGGCGCCGGGTTGCCTGCACTTCAACCTGCAACAGTCCCAGGTCGATGCCGATCTGTGGCTGTTGAGTGGTTTCTGGCGTGATCAGCAGGCGATGAGCGGCTACTTTGCCTCACCCACCCTGGACCTGTTCGGCGAACTGGTTCAGGCCCAGGTGGTCGCCAGCCTGGACCTGCATACCTTCGGCGAGCCGTCTGCGGGTTAGAATGGCGCTTTCAGGCAATCGATGTGGATTTGAGGCACATGGCACGTAAAGAATTTTCCCGGTTCGAAGCAGTATCGGCCGCTGTGCGCGGCGAAGAAGGCTACTGCGCGGCAATCGCCGTCAAAGGCCTGGGCGCCGGCGGCGCGCCGCGGTTTCATAAAGTGCTCGACGGGCAGACGTTCAAGACCGCCATGGCTGCTGACGAGGCGGCTTGCGCCGAGCTTGAACGCCTGCAGGACGTCAACGACGACGCCGAGCTGGTCTGGTAACTCAGCCGTTGACCTGCGGGCGTGCCATCTTGAACAGATTACCCAGCTCGAAATAATCCGCAGGTCCACCCCCGCGCAGGATCGGCTGTGCGGCAGCGGTGTCGTAGATGCCATCCTTGAGCAGATGCTCGGCGATATGCACCGCCACCACTTCCCCGAGGATCAACCAGCTCGGTACCAGCGCCTGATCGGCACGCTGCAGCTGGATGATCTGGGTCACCTTGCATTCGAACGACACCGGGCTTTCCAGCACCCGCGGCACCGCGATGACTCTGGAGGCCACCGGGGCCAGACCGCTCAAGGCGAACTCATCGATCTCGGCCGGCACCGCTGCGCAGCTCTGGTTCATCGCCTCGGCCAGTGGCCGGGTCGCCAGGTTCCAGGCGAATTCGCCGGTTTTCTCGATGTTGTTCAGGCTGTCTTTGCGCCCGACGCTGGAGAAACCGATGATCGGCGGAATGTAGTTGAAGGCATTGAAGAAGCTATAGGGCGCAAGGTTCAAGCGGCCCTCGGTATCCTGGGATGAAATCCAGCCGATGGGGCGCGGGCCGACGATGGCGTTGAACGGGTCGTGAGGCAGGCCGTGGCCTTTTGCGGGTTCGTAGTAGTACATCTGCGCTGGCCTTGCGGCCTTCCCTGTGAGTAAGCGCCTAGTGTGCCAAGGCTTTGCCGCGCTGAAAACGATTAAGCCCGGCCGAAGCCGGGCTGACTGCAGCGCATCAGGTATTAGCTGATGCGGTGGGCCTGGGTGCGATCGAAACCGTCTTCTGCGAATTTGGCACCACCAGTGCGATCAAAACCGTCTTCTGCGTAAGTCGCCGACTGGGTTTGTACGGCACCGAAGTTGTGGCTGTTGGTACGGTCGAAGCCGTCTTCGGCGAAAGCGTTGGCAGCCAGTACCGAGAAGGCCAGGGTCAGGATCAGTTTGCTTTTCATGGTCGTTGCTCCGGGGGGGTGAGGGGGTGTTTGTTTCTATGGGTTTGATGTTACGCTGATTAAATTGATTAAAAAGTGCAAAAAGTGGCGTATAGAAATCGAATAATTCGATGTGTGTGGCGGCGGTCAGGGCCTCATCGCGGGGCAAGCCCGCTCCCACTGTGGTCACAGAGACCCTGTGGGAGCGGGCTTGCCCCGCGATGATGAAGATGACAAACCGGGATTAATGCGGCGTTAAACATGAAAAAAGGGGGCGTCCATTGCTGGACGCCCCCTTTCTGTTGACCTCAGGCCATGCCTCAGTCAGTGGTGATCCGCGAATGCTTGCGGGTGTCTTTCATGAACACATACACCAGCAACGAGCAGGCGATACAGGCGGTCACGTACCAGTAGAAGCCGGTTTCCATGCCAATGCTCTTGAACCACAGCGCCACGTATTCAGCGGTGCCGCCGAAGATCGACACGGTCAATGCGTAAGGCAGGCCGACACCCAGGGCACGGATTTCAGTCGGGAACAGTTCGGCTTTGACCACGGCGTTGATCGAGGTGTAGCCGCTGACGATGATCAGCGCCGCCATGATCAGGAAGAACGCGCCCCACCAGGTCTGGATGGTGTGCAGGGTGGTCAGGATCGGCACCGTGCACAGGGTGCCGAGGACACCGAAGGCGATCAGGATCGGACGGCGGCCGATCTTGTCGGACAGGCTGCCGATGATCGGTTGCAGGCACATGAACAGGAACAGGGTCGCCGCCGAGATGGTGGTCGAATCGGTGATGCTCATGCCCACCGTGTTCACCAGGTACTTCTGCATGTAGGTGGTGTAGGTGTAGAAGGCCAGGGTGCCGCCCATGGTCAGGCCGACCACGGTCGCCAGTTCTTTGGGATGGCGCATCAGGGTGCGCATCAGGCTTTCCTTGGACTTTTCCTTCTTGGTGAAGGAAGCGGTTTCTTCCATGCCACGACGCAGGTACAGGGCGACGACCGCGCACAGGGCGCCGATCACGAACGGTACGCGCCAGCCCCAGGCATACAGCTGCTCGGTGGTCAGGGTCTGTTGCAGGACGATCAGCACCGCCAGGGCGATGAGCTGGCCGGAGATCAGGGTCACGTACTGGAAGCTGGAGAAGAAACCACGACGCTCTTTGGTCGCCATCTCGCTCAGGTAGGTGGCCGAGGTGCCGTACTCGCCACCCACCGACAGGCCTTGCATCAGGCGGGCGACCACCAGCAGGACCGGGGCGGCAACGCCGATGGTTTCATAGCCCGGGGTCAGGGCGATGACCAGCGAGCCTGCGCACATCAGCAGTACCGAGGCCATCAATGCGGCTTTGCGTCCCTTGCGGTCGGCATAGATACCCATCAGCCAGCCACCGATCGGGCGCATCAGGAAGCCCACGGCGAAGATCGCGGCAGTGTTGAGAAGCTGGGCGGTGGTGTCGCCGGCCGGGAAGAAGGCTTTGGCGAAGTACAGGGAAAACGCGGCGTAGACGTACCAGTCGTACCATTCGACCATGTTGCCGATCGAACCGCTGAAAATCGACTTGAGTCGGCTTCGGGTGGTTTTTTCCGTGGCGGGCGCAATGGCCGCCCCGGCGGGCAGGGTGCTGGAGTTATCCATCGAAGGGACCTTCATAGTTGTTTTTGTGGAGCGCGTCGAAACGCAACCTGCCAGGGCTATAGCAGGAGCTGTGCCAGGTGCTGAAGGCCCGGATTAGAAGGGTTGTCGTAAGCTGCTGAGCGGAAATCCGCTTATCTGCAGAAGGCTGATCGGCAAGATTCCGCTTATTGCGGACGCTCCGCGTCGAGGAAGTCTTCGCGCAGCAGGCCATGGCGCTGCATCTTCTCGTTGAGCGTGCGCCGGGGCAGTTGCAGTTCTTCCATGACCGCTTTGATCTCGCCCTTGTGGCGGCTCAGGGCGGCCCGCAGGCACTGGGCTTCGAAGGCTTCCTGCTGGGCGGCCAGGGACTGCCCGGGCTCGACCTGGGCAATGCTTGGCTCTCCCAGGCCGAGGACGTGACGCTCGGCGGCGTTGGCCAGTTCGCGGACGTTGCCCGGCCAGTCGTGGCTGAGCAGACGTCCCAGGTGCGCGCCGCTGAGCCGTGGCGCGCTGCGGCCGACGCGTTCGGCCGCCAGACGGGCAAAGTGTTCGAACAGCAAAGGGATGTCTTCACGCCGCTCGCGCAACGGCGCCAGACGCAGTTCGGCGACGTTCAGGCGGTACGCCAGGTCTTCGCGAAAGCGCCCGGCGCGGGCTTCTTCGAGCAGGTCAGGCTTGGTCGCGGCGATGATGCGTAAGTCGACGCTGATGCTCTGGTTGGCGCCAAGGCGTTCGAGTTTCTGCTCCTGCAGCACGCGCAGCAGTTTGGCTTGCTGGGCCAGCGGCATGCTTTCGATTTCATCGAGAAACACCGTGCCGCCATTGGCGTATTCGAGCTTGCCGATGCGCTTGCCCTGGGCACCGGTGAAGGCACCGCTTTCATGGCCGAACAACTCGGCTTCGAACAGGGTTTCGGGAATCGCCGCGCAGTTGAGCGCAACGAAGGGTTTGTCGGTGCGCGGGCCGAAGTCGTGCAGGCAGCGCGCGACCTGTTCCTTGCCGCTGCCGGTCTCACCGCGGATCAGCACGTTGACCGGCAGGCTGGCGAGGTCCAGCACTTGTCTACGCAGGTGTTGCATGCCCTGGGACATGCCCAGCAGGTTCAGTTCCAGGCGCGCCTTGAGGTCGGCCTGTTCATGCAAGCGGTGGTTTTCCAGCACCAGCTGGCGTTTCTCCAGGGCGCGGCGCAGGCTGCCCAGCAGGCTTTCCGGGCTGAAGGGTTTTTCCAGAAAGTCATAGGCGCCGTTACGCATGGCTTCGACCGCCATGGGTACATCGCCATGACCGGTCAGGAGAATCACCGGCAGGTCGGCATCGCGGGCCTGGAGTTGTTCGAGTAACTGCAGGCCATCCATGCCGGGCATGCGCACATCACTGAGGATGACCCCGGGAAAGTGCGCGGGCAGCTGGTTCAGGCAGTCTTCGGCGCGGCTGAACAGCTGCACGCTGAAGCCGGACAGGCTCAGCCACTGCTCGACCGCAGTGCGGATGCTGGCTTCATCGTCGACGACCATTACCGAATTGAACATCAAGGCTCCAGATCACAGGGCAGGGTAAGGCTGAAGCGCGCACCGCCAGGTTGATTGTCGACCGTAAGGCGCCCGCCGGCTTCATGAATGATGCCATAGGAAATCGCCAGGCCAAGGCCCAGGCCTTCACCCACCGGTTTGGTGGTGAAGAACGGGTCGAAGACGTTGGCCAGGTGTTCGGCGGCGATACCGCCGCCGCTGTCGAGAACGCTCAGGCGCCACTGCTCGGCCTCGATTTCGATACGGATTTCCAGACGTTTGTAGCTTTTCCCGGCCATGGCGTCGAGGGCGTTGCGCAACAGGTTGATCAGCACCTGCTCGAGGCGGATCGCATCGCCGCGCACCCAGGCCGGCCGGGCCAGGTACAGGGAGACTTTCACCTGTTCGGCGCGAATCCGCGTATCGAGCAGCTGCAAGGCCTGATCGACCACGGTGGCCAGGTCCAGACGCTCGCGCAGGCCGCTGGGGCTGTTGCGGGCGAAGGTTTTCAGATGGCCGGTGAGCGCCGCCATGCGCGTCAGCATCTGTTCCAGCGGTTCCAGCGCCTGGCGGGCTTCATCGTAACGCTGGTTGTCGAGCAACAGGCGCAAGGTTGCCAGTTGCATGCGCTGGGTGGTCAGCGGTTGATTGATTTCATGGGCCAGGGCCGCCGACATCTGCCCCAGGGCCGCCAGCTTGGCCGATTGCACCAGGCCTTCCTGGGCAGTGCGCAGGTCGCGGGTGCGCTCTTCGACCAGGCGCTTGAGCTCTTCCCGGCTGCGCTGGCGCAAACGCGCCAGGCGCAGGCGCTGGCTGATGAACAGCAGGGCAAAGACCAGGCTCAGCCATACGGCGGCAGCGGCGAGGGCGGCATTGCGCCCGTCGTCGCTGACCTGCGGCTTGCGCAGCAGGTGCAGGGTCCAGCCCTCGGCTTCCAGCGGCAAACTCTCCCACAGGTATTCAGTGCTGCCTTCAGGGCCCTGCACGCGCATCAGGTGACTGTCGTCATCGAAACGGCTGAGCACCTGGTGCTGCAGCGGCACCAGCTGTTGCTTGTCGTACTGGCGGGTAGCGGCCAGTTCGGCATGGTCGGCGCTGCTCAAGGGCTTGAGTTGGCGGTAGCGCCAACCGTCCTGGTTGGCGATGAAGATGATCCCGCGGGCATCGCTGACCAGCAGGATATCGTTGCCCTGGCGCCATTCACGTTCCAGTTCGGGGAACTCCAGCTTGACCACCATGGCCCCGAGGAAGCGGCCATGTTCGTCCTGCACGGCGCTGGAGAGGAAGTAGCCGGGCACGCCGCTGGTCACGCCGACCGCGTAGAAGCGCCCGCTGCCCTGGCTGCGGGTCTGTTTGAAGTAGGGGCGAAAGCCGTAGTTGGAACCGACATAAGTGCTGGGCAAGCGCCAGTTGCTGGCGGCCACGGCCAGGCCGGTGCGGTCGAGCAACTCCAGGGTCGAGGAGTTGGCCGCGCCATTGATACGTTCGAGTTTGCGGTTCAGGGCATCCTGGACCTGCTCGGTGACCGGGCCACTGAGCGCGCTGATCAGCTCCGGGTCCAGGGCCAGGACGGCGGGCAGGGCGCGGTAGCGTTCGATCAAGGTATGCAGCGAGGTGGCGTACAAGCCCAGTTGCTGGCTGGCCCGGCCGGCATCCTCGACCATCGACTGGCGCTTGGCATGGTGCATCGCCCAGCCAGCGGTGAACAGCGTGCCGGCCAGGATGAAGAAAATGATCAGCCCCAGTCGCAGGGCACGAAAAGAGTAAGGCATGGTGCAGATCCCGGCAGAGGGGGAAGGCCTCCTGGCCTTCCCTTGACGCTTGGCAACGGTTTACAGCAGTTCGAAACGCTGTTGCTGCACCGCCTGGGAGTCAAGCCCGACCTGGACATTGAACTCGCCGGGCTCGGCCGCCCACTGCAGTTGGGTGTTGTAGAACTTCAGGTCTTCTTCACTGATCTGGAAGCGTACGGTGCGCTCTTCACCGGCCTTGAGCATGACCTTCTGGAAGTTCTTCAACTCCTTGATCGGGCGGCTCATGGACGCGGCAATGTCTTGCAGGTACAGCTGCACCACGGTTTCGCCATCACGCTTGCCGGTGTTCTTCACGCGAACGCTGGCTTCGAGGGTCTGGCCCTTTTTCAGGGTCTTGCTCGACAGGGTCAGTGGCGACAGGCTGAACTCGCTGTAGCTCAGGCCGTAGCCGAAGGGGTAGAGCGGGCCGTTGGGCTCCTCGAAGTACTGCGAGGTGTAGTTGCCTGGCTTGCCCGGGGTGAAAGGCCGGCCAATGCTCAGGTGGTTGTAGTACATCGGGATCTGCCCGACCGAGCGTGGGAAGGTGATTGGCAGTTTGCCCGACGGGTTGTAGTCGCCGAACAGCACATCGGCAATGGCATTGCCGCCTTCGGTACCCGTGAACCAGGTTTCCAGGATGGCATCGGCCTGCTCGCGTTCCCAGCTCAGCGACAGTGGCCGGCCGTTCATCAGCACCAGTACCAGCGGCTTGCCGGTGGCTTTCAGGGCCTTGATCAGCTCGCGCTGGGCGGCCGGGATTTCCAGGGTGGTGCGGCTCGACGATTCGTGCGACATGCCACGCGACTCGCCGACCACGGCGACGATCACATCGGATTGCTTGGCCGCTTTGACCGCTTCGTCGATCAGCACCGCGGCCGGACGTGGGTCGTCGACGATTTCCGGCGCATCGAAGTTGAGGAAGTTCAGGTAGTCGAGGATGGCCTTGTCGTGGGTGACGTTGGAGCCTTTGGCATAGATCACCTTGGCCTGGTCACCGAGCACCTGGCGCATGCCTTCGCGCACGGTCACCGACTGGCGTGGACGGCCGGCGGCGGCCCAGCTGCCCATCATGTCGATCGGCGCGTCGGCCAGCGGCCCGACCAGGGCGATGGTGCCGGCCTTTTTCAGTGGCAGGGTCTGCTCGCGGTTTTCCAGCAGCACCATGCTGCGGCGCGCCACGTCACGGGCTTCGGCACGGTGCAGGCGGCTTTCGGCGTAGGTGTCGGCCGGGTCGTCGCTGGCCTTGCCGATGCGTCGGTACGGGTCGGCGAACAGGCCCATGTCGTACTTGGCGCCAAGCACTTCACGCACGGCGTTGTCGATGTCGGCCTGGTTGATTTCGCCGGCCTTGAGCAGGCTGGCCAGTTGTTCGCCGTACAGCGAGTCGTTCATGCTCAGGTCGATGCCGGCCTTGATCGCCAGCTTCGCCGCTTCGCGGCCATCGCGGGCGACGCCATGGCGCACCAGTTCGGTGATTGCCCCGTGGTCGCTGACCGTCACGCCCTTGAAGCCCCAGTCCTTGCGCAGCAGGTCGTGCATCAGCCAGGTGTTGGAGGTGGCCGGCACGCCATTGATCGAGTTCAGCGCAACCATCACCCCTCCGGCGCCGGCATCGATGGCGGCGCGGTAGGGGGGCAGGTAGTCGTTGAACATCTTGGTCGGGCTCATGTCGACCGTGTTGTAGTCGCGGCCGCCTTCCACCGCGCCGTACAGGGCGAAGTGCTTGACGCTGGCCATCAGGCTGGTTGCCTCGGCCGGGCTCTTGCCCTGGAAGGACTCGACCATGACTTTGGAAATCCGCGAGACCAGGTAGGTGTCTTCACCAAAGCCTTCACTGGTGCGGCCCCAGCGTGGGTCGCGGGCGATATCGACCATTGGCGCGAAGGTCATGTCGATACCGTCGGAGGAGGCCTCGAGGGCGGATACCCGTCCGACTTTGGCGATGGCGTCCATGTCCCAGCTTGAGGCCAGGGCCAGGCTGATCGGGAAAATCGTGCGGTGGCCGTGGATCACGTCGTAG
>JBOICD010000097.1:0-9775 GCA_050739855.1 Pseudomonas sp. | reverse complement strand
GATTATGGGCACCCTGGCCGGCAGTTTCGGCGGCGTCTGAGGCCTCAAGGAGAAGTAGACCATGACCCCTGAAGTGGCCGTCGATCTGTTTCGTGAGGCGCTGTGGCTGACCACCCTGATGGTTGCTGTGCTGGTGGTGCCGAGTCTGTTGGTGGGCTTGATCGTGGCGATGTTCCAGGCGGCCACGCAGATCAACGAACAGACCTTGAGCTTTCTGCCGCGTCTGTTGGTGATGCTGGTGACGCTGATCGTGGCCGGGCCGTGGCTGGTGCAGAAGTTCATGGAATACATCCTGTCGTTGTACGGCAGCATTCCGCAGCTGATCGGCTGATGCGTCCATGCTCGAGCTGACCGATGCGCAGATAAGCACGTGGGTGGCCAGTTTCATCCTGCCGCTGTTTCGCGTGACCGCCGTGCTGATGACCATGCCGGTGTTTGGTACCACCCTGCTGCCGGCGCGCGTTCGCCTGTACTTTGCCCTGGCAATTACCGTGGTGATCGTGCCCGGCTTGCCGCCGATGCCTGAGGTTCAAGCGCTTGACCTCAGTGCGTTGCTGCTGATCGCTGAACAGATCATTATCGGCGCGCTGTTCGGCCTGTCGTTACAGCTGTTTTTCCAGATCTTCGTGATTGCCGGGCAAATTGTCGCGATCCAGATGGGTATGGCGTTCGCCTCCATGGTCGACCCGGCCAACGGCGTCAACGTCGCGGTGATCGGCCAGTTCCTGACCATGCTGGTGACCTTGTTGTTTCTGGCTATCAACGGTCATCTGGTGGTGTTTGAGGTGCTCACCGAGAGCTTCACCACCTTGCCGGTGGGCAGTGGCTTGCTGGTCAATCATTTCTGGGATCTGGCCGGGCGCCTGAGTTGGGTGCTGGGTGCCGCGCTGTTGCTGGTGCTGCCGGCCATCACCGCGTTGCTGGTGGTCAACATCGCCTTTGGTGTGATGACGCGTGCGGCGCCGCAGCTGAACATCTTTTCCATCGGCTTTCCGCTGATACTGGTGCTGGGGCTCGGGATTTTCTGGGTCACCCTGGCTGACATTCTTCCGCATTACCACGCACTGGCCTCCGAGGCCTTGCAATGGATGCGTGAGCTGGCACGGGCGCGCTGAGCATGGCAGAGAGCGAGAGCGGTCAGGACAAAACAGAAGAGCCCACCGACAAGCGCAAGAAGGACGCGCGGGAAAAGGGCGAGATCGCGCGCTCCAAGGAACTCAACACGGTGGCGGTGACCCTGGCTGGCGCAGGCGCATTACTGGCGTTTGGTGGCGGCATGGCTCAGGCCTTGATGGAGTTGATGCGCAGCAACTTCATTTTGACGCGTGAAGTGATCACTGATGAGCGCTTCATGGGGATTTTCCTCATGGCTGCCGGTAAGTCTGCGCTGCTCACGGTTCAGCCGGTGTTGCTGGTATTGCTGGTGGCATCGATCATCGGGCCGGTGGCCCTGGGCGGCTTTCTGTTCTCTGGCAGCCTGTTGCAACCCAAGTTCAGTCGAATGAACCCGCTGGCCGGGATCAAGCGGATGTTTTCGGTCAACGCTTTGTCCGAGTTGCTCAAGGCGCTGGCCAAGTTCTTCATGATCCTGATCGTGGCCCTGGCTGTGTTGTCGGCGGACCGTGACGATCTGCTGGCGATTGCCAACGAGCCCCTGGATCAGGCAATCATCCACTGCGTTCAGGTGGTGGGCTGGAGTGCATTGTGGATGGCTGCCGGCTTGCTGCTGATTGCCGCGGCGGATGTGCCGATCCAGCTCTGGCAGACGCACAAAAAGATGCTGATGACCAAGCAGGAGGTGCGTGACGAATACAAGGACAGCGAAGGCAAGCCGGAGGTCAAACAGCGTATCCGCCAGCTGCAGCGCGAAGCGTCGCAGCGGCGGATGATGGCGGCGATCCCCGAAGCGGACGTCATCATTACCAACCCGACCCACTATGCCGTGGCGCTCAAGTACGACCCGGAGAAGGGGGCTGCGCCTTTGCTGCTGGCCAAGGGCACTGACTTCATTGCCTTGAAAATTCGTGAAATTGCCAATGAGCACAAGATCCAGGTGCTTGAGTCCCCGGCGTTGGCGCGTTCGATTTACTACTCAACGGAGCTTGAGGAAGAGATTCCTGCCGGGCTGTACCTGGCGGTGGCCCAGGTGCTGGCCTATGTCTTCCAGATCCGCCAGTACCGGGCGGGCGAGGGCAAGCCGCCGGAGCCGCTCAAGGATCTGCCGATACCGCCGGATCTGCAGCGCGATTAAGATCCGGTGGGAGCGGGCTTGCTGTGGGAGCAAGCCCGCTCCCACACAAAAACACCTCACTCCTCAAAGTTGGAAAGCTTCTTGCAGAGGCAGCGCTGCGCGCGTCAGAAACGCGTCAAAGTTTTGCTTGAGCTAGACGAGGAATACCGGTGGATCGCTCTCAGTTAATCAGCAATGCCCGTAACAACCTGGCCGGGTTAGGCCGGGGGAATCTGGGTGTGCCGCTGTTGCTGCTGGTGATGCTGGCAATGATGATGTTGCCGATCCCGCCGTTTTTGCTCGACGTGTTCTTCACCTTCAACATCGCCTTGTCGATCGTGGTCCTGCTGGTCTGCGTCTACGCCCTGCGCCCCCTCGATTTCGCTGCGTTTCCGACCATCCTGCTGGTGGCAACCTTGCTGCGCCTGGCCCTGAACGTGGCCTCCACGCGGGTGGTCATGCTCCACGGTCAAGATGGCCATGCCGCCGCCGGTAAAGTGATCCAGGCCTTCGGTGAGGTGGTGATCGGCGGCAACTACGTGGTCGGTATCGTGGTGTTCGCGATTCTGATGATCATCAACTTCGTGGTGGTGACCAAGGGTGCCGGGCGTATTTCCGAGGTGAGCGCGCGTTTCACCCTCGATGCAATGCCGGGCAAGCAGATGGCCATCGACGCCGACCTCAACGCCGGCCTGATCGATCAGGCCCAGGCCAAGGCGCGGCGTTCTGAGGTGGCTCAGGAGGCCGAGTTCTACGGTTCGATGGACGGTGCCAGCAAGTTCGTTCGCGGTGACGCCATCGCCGGCTTGCTGATCCTCTTCATCAACCTGATCGGCGGCATGCTGGTCGGTATGTTCCAGCACGGCATGACCTTCGGCGATGCCGGTAAAGTCTATGCCTTGCTGACCATCGGTGACGGTTTGGTGGCGCAATTGCCATCACTGCTGTTGTCCACCGCTGCAGCCATCATGGTGACCCGTGCCTCCGGTTCCGAAGACATGGGTAACCAGATCAACCGGCAGATGTTCACTTCGCCCAAGGCGCTGGGGGTGTCGGCGGGGATCATGATCGTCATGGGCCTGGTGCCGGGCATGCCGCACTTCGCCTTCCTGAGTCTGGGGCTGGTGGCCGCTGGCGGTGCCTATTGGCTGTGGCGCAAGCAGAACCTGGCCAAGGTCAAAGCCCAGGAAGAAGTTCAGCGCCAGCAGGACCTGTTGCCCTCGCCGCAGCGCGCCATGGAAACCAAGGAGCTGGGCTGGGACGACGTTACGCCGATCGACATGATCGGCCTGGAGGTCGGCTATCGGTTGATTCCCCTGGTCGACCGCAATCAGGGTGGACAGCTGCTGGCGCGGATCAAGGGGGTGCGCAAGAAGCTCTCCCAGGACCTGGGTTTTCTCATGCCCACGGTGCATATCCGCGACAACCTCGACCTGGCGCCCAGTGCCTATCGTCTGACCCTGATGGGGGTGATTCTGGCCGAGGCCGAGATTTATCCGGACCGCGAGCTGGCCATCAACCCCGGGCAGGTCTTTGGCACCCTCAACGGTATTGCCGCCCGCGACCCGGCGTTCGGGCTGGAAGCGGTGTGGATCGATGTCAATCAGCGCAGTCAGGCGCAATCGCTGGGCTACACCGTGGTGGATGCCAGCACCGTGGTTGCGACCCACTTGAACCAGATTCTGCACAAGCACTGCCACGAACTGATTGGCCACGAGGAAGTCCAACAACTGCTGCAGGTGTTGGCCAAGGCCTCGCCCAAGCTTGCCGAAGAGTTGGTGCCGGGCGTCATTTCGTTGTCGGGGCTGCTCAAGGTCCTGCAGGCGTTGCTCGCCGAGCAGGTGCCGGTGCGTGATATTCGCAGCATTGCCGAGGCTATCGCCAACAATGCGGTCAAGAGTCAAGATACCGCCGCACTGGTGGCGGTGGTGCGCGTCGGATTGTGTCGCGCTATCGTGCAAAGCATTGTCGGCGTTGAGTCCGAGCTGCCTGTGATCACCCTTGAACCAAGGTTGGAACAGATTTTGCTCAATAGTCTGCAAAGGGCCGGGCAAGGTCAGGAAGACGGTGTTCTTCTTGAGCCGAGCATGGCTGAAAAGCTTCAGCGTTCGTTGATCGAGGCTGCCCAGCGTCAAGAGATGCAGGGGCAACCGGCGATCCTGCTGGTCGCAGGACCGGTACGGGCGATGCTGTCGCGCTTCGGTCGCCTGGCTGTACCGAATTTGCATGTTTTGGCGTATCAGGAAATACCTGACAACAAGCAAGTTACCATCGTTGCCACAGTAGGCCCCAACGGCTGAGGTAGTGGGTTATGCAAGTTAAGCGTTTTTTCGCCGCCGATATGCGTCAGGCCATGAAGCTGGTTCGAGATGAGCTGGGGGCTGATGCCGCCATCATCGGCAACCGACGGATTGCTGGCGGTGTCGAGCTGACGGCTGCGCTGGACTACAAGCTGTCCGCCCTGGCGCCACGGGTTCCGAATGTCGAGCTCGAAGATGAATTGCGCAAGACCCAGTCGCGCATCGTCACCGCCCAGGCCGAGCTCAGTAGCCGCAGCGAAAGCGAAGACGGCAACCGCCAGCTGTTTGCCGGCTTGCCGCTGACTGCCTCCGAGCCGCTGGTCGAGACGCCTGTGGAGACGCCGGCCGCACCGGTTGCCGCAGCTGCCGCGCCAGTTGACCCGCGCCTGTTCGATGCCATGCGCTCGGAGCTCAGCGGCCTGCGCGAGCTGCTCGAGGTTCAGCTCGGCTCGCTGGCCTGGAGTCAGTTGCAGGGTAACCAGCCGCAGCAGGCCAACCTCTGGCGTCGCCTGCAGCGTATCGGCCTGTCCGGGCCGCTGGCGCATGAACTGCTGGCGCAGATCGCCGGCATCGAAGAGCCCCGTCATGCCTGGCGCATGCTGCTCGCCCACCTGGCACGGCGTATCGATGTGCCGGAAGTCGAGCCGATCGAGGAGGGCGGTGTGATCGCCATGGTCGGGCCGGCGGGCATGGGCAAGACCACCACCCTGGCCAAGCTGGCAGCGCGTTATGTGCTCAAGTATGGCGCGCAGAACCTGGCGCTGGTGAGCATGGACAGTTTCCGCATCGGCGCTCAGGAGCAGCTCAAGACCCTGGGGCGGATCCTCAATGTCTCGGTCACTCACGTCGATCCCGGCCAGTCTCTGGCCCAGGCGCTGGAGCCGTTGCTGCGCAAGCGCGTGGTGCTGATCGATACCGCTGGCCTGCAGGCCAGTGACCCGGCCTTGCGCATGCAGCTGTAAACCCTGGCAGGACGCGGTATAGCGTCTAGAAATTATCTGGTGCTGGCGACGACCAGCCAGAAACAGGTGCTCACTGCCGCCTATCACAGCTACAAGCGCTGCGGGCTGGCAGGATGCATCCTGACCAAGCTTGATGAAACGGCCAGCCTCGGCGAAGTCCTGAGCCTGGCCATCAGTCACGAACTGCCAGTGGCCTATCTAACCGATGGGCCGCGCATTCCTGACGATCTGCACCTGCCGCGCCGGCACCAGCTGGTCAGCCGCGCGGTGAGTGTGCAGATGCAGGACGAGCCCAGCGAAGAGGCAATGGCCGATATGTTCGCTGATCTCTACCACAGCCCCGGCAAGCGTGTTGGCTGAGGTGATTGTGAAGACGTTGCAAAGTATCTGCATTGATGGACTGCCAGGCATTTTTCAGGTGTTGAAAGCGCAGCCGGTCATGTGGCCTCGGTCTAAGCAAGACAAGGTAATGAACAAACATGGGTAGCATGCATCCCGTACAGGTGATCGCCGTGACTGGCGGCAAAGGTGGCGTCGGCAAGACCAATGTGTCGGTGAACCTGTCATTGGCGCTGGCAGAGCTTGGCCGTCGGGTCATGCTGCTGGATGCCGACCTGGGCCTGGCCAACGTCGACGTATTGCTCGGCCTGACGCCCAAGCGCACCCTGGCCGACGTGATCGAGGGCCGCTGCGAGCTGCGCGACGTGCTGCTGCAGGGGCCGGGTGGCGTGCGCATTGTGCCCGCCGCTTCCGGCACGCAGAGCATGGTGCACCTGGCGCCTGCCCAGCATGCCGGTCTGATTCAGGCCTTCAGCGAGATCGGCGACAACCTCGATGTGCTGGTGATCGATACCGCTGCCGGTATTGGTGACTCGGTAGTCAGCTTTGTCCGCGCAGCCCAAGAGGTGCTGCTGGTGGTGTGCGACGAGCCGACCTCGATCACCGACGCCTACGCGCTGATCAAGCTGCTCAACCGCGATTACGGCATGAACCGCTTCCGGGTCCTGGCCAACATGGCGCAGAGCCCGCAGGAAGGGCGCAACCTGTTCGCCAAGTTGACCAAGGTCACAGATCGCTTCCTCGACGTCGCCCTACAATACGTCGGCGCAGTGCCTTATGACGAATGTGTGCGCAAGGCGGTGCAAAAGCAGCGAGCGGTCTATGAAGCCTTTCCGCGTTCCAAGTGCGCGCTGGCATTCAAAGCCATTGCCCAGAAGGTCGACACCTGGCCGCTGCCTGCCAACCCGCGTGGTCACCTGGAGTTTTTTGTCGAGCGCCTGGTGCAGCCGACGAGCGCGGGACCTGTGCTATGAACGCCAGCGGATACCGAATGTACAGCAACGCGTCTCGCGATGGTCAGTACGAGTTGATCGAGCGCTACGCGCCGTTGGTCAAGCGTATCGCCTATCACTTGCTGGCGCGTTTGCCGGCCAGTGTCCAGGTCGAGGATCTGATCCAGGCCGGCATGATCGGCCTGCTCGAAGTCAGCAACAAGTATGACGCGAGCAAGGGTGCCAGTTTTGAGACCTACGCCGGTATCCGCATCCGTGGGGCAATGCTTGACGAAGTACGTAAAGGGGACTGGGCACCGCGCTCGGTCCACCGTAATACCCGCATGGTCAGTGACGCGATTCGTGCAATTGAAGCAAAAACCGGCCGTGACGCTAAAGATCACGAGGTTGCTGCCGAACTCCAATTGAGTCTCGATGATTACTACGGGATTTTGAATGACACCCTGGGCAGCCGCCTGTTCAGTTTCGACGACCTGCTACAGGACGGCGAACATGAAGGCCTGCACGAGGATGGCGCCAGTGCCCAGCTCGAGCCTTCGCGCGATCTGGAAGACGAGCGTTTTCAGGCAGCCCTGGCCGATGCCATCGCCAACCTGCCTGAACGCGAGCGTCTGGTGCTGGCGCTGTACTACGACGAAGAGCTGAACCTCAAGGAAATCGGTGAGGTCCTGGGTGTCAGCGAGTCGCGCGTCAGCCAGTTGCACAGCCAGTGCGCGGCGCGTTTGCGTGGTCGCCTGGGGGAATGGCGGGCGCGTTGAACGCAGGTTCAATGCAGTCGCCAAATGTAGTGCCCGAATTGATTGAATGCGCGTTCAGCGCTGAGCGCGTTAAAGACTGCTTGGAGGTCTAATTGAACAAAGACATGAAAATCCTCATCGTCGACGACTTTTCGACGATGCGGCGGATCATCAAGAACCTGCTGCGTGACCTGGGCTTCACCAATACCCAGGAAGCCGACGACGGCAACACGGCGCTGCCGATGCTCGAAAGCGGTCATTTCGATTTTCTCGTGACCGACTGGAACATGCCGGGCATGTCCGGTATCGACCTGCTGCGCAAGGTGCGTGCCGACGAGCGCCTCAAACACCTGCCGGTGCTGATGGTGACTGCCGAAGCCAAGCGCGAACAGATCATCGAAGCGGCCCAGGCCGGCGTCAACGGCTATGTGGTCAAGCCGTTCACTGCCCAGGTGCTGAAAGAAAAGATCGAGAAGATCTTCGAGCGCGTCAATAGCTGAGACACGCCACGGGGGCGCTAATGGAGCAAACACAATCATCGTTGGACGGCTTCGAGTCGACACTGAAGAAGCATGCCCACGAACTGGTCGACAGTCTCGAGCGGGGCAAATTCGGCGACGCGGTGCAACTGATCCATCAGCTGAACCAGACCCGTGACCGTGGCCTGTACCAGGAAGTCGGCAAGCTTACGCGTGAGCTGCACAGTGCGATCGTCAGTTTCCAGATCGATCCGCAAATGCCGCAGGCCGAGGAAGTCTCGCAAATCACCGATGCGACCGAGCGTTTGTCCTATGTGGTCAAGCTGACCGAGGGCGCGGCGAACCGGACCATGGACCTGGTCGAGGAGAGCACCCCGGTCCTCCACGAGCTGAGTGACGAAGCCCGCGATCTGCGCGCTGACTGGCAGCGCTTCTTGCGCCGTGAAGTGGCCGCGCCGGAGTTCCGCGAGCTGATGCACCGCGTCGACCGCTTCCTGGAACGTAGTGAGGAAGGCAGCCGCAAGGTCGCTGGCCACCTCAACGACATTCTCCTGGCTCAGGACTATCAGGACCTGACCGGTCAGGTGATCAAACGTGTCACGGCACTGGTCACCGAAGTAGAAAGCAATCTGCTCAAGCTCGTGCTGATGGCCAGTCAGGTCGACCGCTTTGCCGGTATCGAACATGACCACCAGCAGCTACGTGCTGAAAAAGATCAAGAAAAACATCCGACTCGGGGTGAAGGTCCACAGATTCATGCCGATAAACGTGAAGACGTTGTGTCCGGTCAGGACGATGTCGACGATCTGCTGTCCAGTCTGGGTTTTTAGGGAGCACGTTTAATGAGCTTCGGCGCCGATGAAGAAATCCTTCAGGATTTTCTGGTAGAAGCCGGCGAGATTCTTGAGCAACTGTCCGAGCAACTGGTCGAGCTGGAAAGCCGTCCGGATGATGCCGATCTGCTCAATGCGATCTTTCGCGGTTTTCACACTGTAAAAGGGGGCGCCGGCTTCCTCCAGCTCAACGAGCTGGTGGAGTGCTGCCACATCGCCGAAAACGTCTTCGACATCCTGCGCAAGGGTGAGCGACGCGTCGATGCCGAACTGATGGACGTGGTCCTGGAAGCCCTGGACACGGTCAACAGCATGTTCGGTCAGGTGCGCGAGCGCAGCGCTATCACCGCGGCCACGCCTGAGCTGTTGGCGGCCTTGTCGCGCCTGGCCGAGCCTGCCGGTGACGAGCCGGTCGCCGCACCTGAGCCGGTGCTGGAGCAGGCGCCGGAAGCGCCCGCCGAAGCGGACATTACCGATACCGAATTCGAACAGTTGCTTGACTCGCTCAATGCGGTCAAGGCTGAGGCCGAAGCCCAGGTGCAGGCGCCGGCTGCGGCCAGCGACGAAATCACCGATGCCGAGTTCGAGTCGCTGCTCGACCAGTTGCACGGTAAGGGCCAATTTGCGCCCGACAGCGTCAGCGCACCTGCGCCGGTGGCGCCATCCACCCAGAGCGCCAGCGACGAAATCACTGATGATGAGTTCGAGGCGTTGCTTGACCAGTTGCACGGCAAAGGCAGCTTCGCCGTCGATGCCTTGCCGGGTGCAGTAGCGCCCGCTCCAGAGCCGGCCGCTGCGGCGCCGGGCGATCATATTTCCGAGCATGAATTCGAAGCCTTGCTCGATGAGCTGCACGGCAAGGGCAAGTTCGCCGCGGACAGCGTTGCAACTGCCGCTGCGCCAGCGCCAGCTGTCGCCGCACCCGCTGCCGCCGCACCGGCC
>JBOICD010000096.1:0-10029 GCA_050739855.1 Pseudomonas sp. | reverse complement strand
CGATGATCACGGGGAAGCGCTGGGCCGGGCGCAGCCAGTCACGGCTGTTCTGTACTGTGGGCAAGGTCCCGGCTGGCGTGCTCTGGCCGGTACTGACGCCATAGCCGATGCTGCGCACATGGCCTTCGAATACTGTGCCGGGAAGGCTATCCAGCACAATGCGCACCGGGGTTCCGGGCCTGACCTTGCCCAGGTTGTTCTCGGTCATGTCGGCCGTGACCCACACATCGTGGATGGCGATCAAGGTCATCAACGGCGCACCGGCTGCGGCGAACTGGCCGACATCGGTGCGCAGGTCGGTGACCAGGCCGGCCGAGCGGGCACGAACCGTGCTGTTGGCCAGGTCCAGTTCGGCCTTGTCGACATTGGCGATGGCGCTGAGCAACTGGGCATTATTCTCGTCGCTGCCACCTTGGGTTTCGCGGGCACGTTCTACCTCTGCCCGCGCTGCGGCGACGTTGGCGACGGCCGCATCGAGGGTGGAGCGGGAAATTTCCAGCCGGCGCACGGAGATGGTCCCTGGGTCTTCCTTGTACAGGCGCTCAAGGCGTTGCAGGTCCTTGCGGGACATCACCTCGTTGGCCTGGGCCGCTTTCAGGGACGCCACCTTGGAGTCGATGCCTGCGGTGTTGGCGCCGATCTGCTTGCGGGTGGTCTGCAAGTCGGCACGCGCGCGGTCGACTGCGATCTGGTATTGCTGCGGGTTCACCTCGAACAGCACTTCGCCGGCCTTGACGTCCTGGTTGTTGCGCACGTTGACTTTGGTGACCCTGCCTGCAACCTCCGCCGCCACCGGAACGACAAATGTCTGCACCCGTGCCTGTTGCGTGTAGGGGGTATAGCGGTCGGCCAGCAGGTACCAGACCAGGCTCAGGATGATCAGCACAGCAACCCAATTCACCGCTTTTTTTGCAGGGTCGGCCGCAGGCGACGGTGCGCTTACTTCCAGCTCTTGTTGGCGGTCACTCAATTGACACCTTCCTTCGCTTCATCGAGCAGATTGCCCCAGTCGGTGCGTTGCTGCATCTGTTGGCGGGTGGCGGGATCGAGCAGCGGACGGTTGCTGTACCAACCGCCGCCGAGGGCCTTGTACAGAGCGATCAGGCTGTTGACGGCCGTATTGCGATTGACCAGGTAGTTATCCTGCTGGGCGAACAGGGCTGCCTGGGCATCGAGCACCCGCTGGAAATCCGAATAGCCTTCACGGTACTGGGCATTGGCCAGGGATACCGAGCGCTCGGCTGCAATCGACGCTTCGCTGAGGATACGGTCGCGCTCCAGGGCTTTGACCAGACCGGTCGCCGCATCGTCGGCCTCACGCGCCGCCTGGCGAACGCTGTCCTGGTAGACGACTATCAATTGTTGCAGGCGGGCATCCTGGATGCGCACGTTGTTGGTGATCCGGCCATGGTCGAACACGTCCCAGCGCAGGCTCGGCCCGCCGACCAGGTCCAGGGTGTTGGAAGTGCCGTCCAGGGAGCTCGCGGACCAGACGATGCTGCCCAACAGGCTGATGGAGGGGTAAAGATCGGCCTCGGCGACACCGATCAGCGCCGACTGCGCCGCGACTTGCGCTTCTGCGCTACGAACATCCGGGCGGCGTAACAGCAGGTCGGCCGGTACACCCTGCAATACGGCGCGGTCGACCAAGGGCACCATACCGGTGTTGGTGTGCAGTTCCGGCATCGCGCCGGGCGGGCGACCGATCAAGGTGGACAAGGCATTGCGTGTGCTTGCGACCTGCGCCTCGAAATCGGGGATGGTGCTCAGGGTTCCCAGGTACTGGGTCTTGGCCTGTTGCAGATCGAGCTCGGCATTGTCACCGCTGGAGAACAGGCGCTCGGTGATCTCATAGCTGCGCTTCTGCAGTTTGGCGTTGTTCTTGGCGATGTTCAGGCGCGCCTCGGCGGTACGCAGCGCGTAATAGGTTTGCGCCACCTGAGCGTGAAGCAACACCAGAACGTTTTCATAGTTGCTCTGGGCGGCGAACCAGGCCGCATCGGCCGACTCGATGGCGCGGCTGAAGCGGCCCCAGAAATCCAGTTCCCAGCCGATGTCGAAACCCGCGCTGTGTTGCCACAGATGGCTGTCCTGCGGGTTGTCGCCGCCCCATTGGCGACGCTTGAGGTAGAAGCTGTCGGCGCTGATCTGCTGGAATTGCGGGTAGCGGTTACTTAACGCGATGCCCAATTGCGCGCGGGCTTCCATCACCCGCAGGCCGGCGATTTCCAGGTCGGCGTTGTGGGCATCGGCCTCGGCGATCAGATGGTCGAGCACCGGGTCGGTAAATACTTGCCACCACTGGCGGCTATCGGGTTGCGTACGTTGCTGGCTGGCAAGCGCCAGGGCCTGAGTGTTCCAGTGCTCGACCCAGGCCTGGGTCGGTGACTGGAAGTCCGGGCCCAGGCGCACACAGCCGCCCAGGCTCAGGGCGCCACACAGCAGCAGCCGGCTCATGCGCGCAGGACACGACATCAAGCGCACTCTCCTCAGCCCGGTGGATGCTCGTTCGGTGTCTCAAGTCGCGGTTGCTCATCGCGCGGTTGTTCATCCAGTACGTCGATTTGGGGTTGGTCCTCGACCCATTGCCAGAACAGTTGATAGGCGACCGCCAGGGCCACCGGCCCGATGAACAGGCCGATGAAACCGCCGCTGACCATCCCGCCCAAGGCGCCAATCAGGATCACCGGCATAGGCACATCGACGCCGCGGCCCAGCATCAATGGCTTGAGGATGTTGTCGGCCATGCCGGCAATCAGGCTGTAGATGGTGAATACGATGGTGGCAAGCGAGGTGCCTTCAGTGGCAAAGACATAGGCGATAACCGGCAAACTCACGAGAATCACCGGCAGCTGCATGATCCCCATCAACAACGCGACCATGGCCAGCAGCCCGGCACCGGGCACCCCCATGAGCACGAAGCCGACCCCCACCAGCAGCATCTGGATAAAGGCGATACCCACCACGCCCTGGGCGACCGCGCGGATGGTCGCGGTGCACAGTTCGATAATGCGCGGGCCGCGCTTGGGGCCGGAGAGGCGGGTGGCGATAGCGATGGCGCTGCGTTCGCCGTTTTCGCCGTAGGCCATGAGCACACCGGCAATGATCAGCGCACCGATGAACAGCAGAAAGCCCACGCCAACACCGGCCATCTTGCCCAATAAGGTCAAGCCGACCGTCTTGATGTAAGGCATCAACTTCATCAGCACGCTGCTCATGTCGGTCGCCGACTGCATCCAGAAGGTGTAGAGCGGTTTGCCAATGAGGGGCAGGGTGGCGATCTTTTCGTTCGGCAGCGGAATTTCCAGTCTGTCGGACTTGAGCACGGCCAGGGTGCCTTCGATCGAATCACTGATCGAAGTGCCCAGCAGGTATATCGGTACCATCAGCAAGGCCAGGGCGACGACTACGATCAGGGTAGCGGTGCGACCGTCCTTGTTACCCAGTTTGCGCTTAAGCATGTTGTGCAGCGGGTACAGGGTAATGGCCAGGATCACTGCCCAGAGCATCAGATTGAGGAAGGGATGAAAGATCTCGAAGCAGAACAGCACCAGCACCGTGATCAGTCCGGCGCGAATTAAAACATCGAGCAACCCACCGGCCAGCGCCCTTGCAGAAATGTTCGTGCGCAACATTGTCTAGTACCTCGCGATTCGCCACCAGGATCGGGATACGCTTAGGCAGCATAGACGTTGATTTGCTGGGAGCTCCAAGCTGACGCAACGAAGTCATGAACTAAAGTCAGTGTCCACTCAGCCCGGTGCGGCACCATGTCCATAGCTTGAAATCTTGCCTTACGCAGCCGGGTAATCCTGCCAAGCTCGCCGAGGCCATGCTCACCCTGGTTAACATGCCGAACCCACCACAGCTTCTGGCACTGGGCAGTGACACGATCGAGCGGATCAATGGCAAGAATCGCTTGGTAGCTGCTGAACTCGAGCGCTGGCATGACCTGTCGTTGGCCGTACAGCTGATTAAATTTTCCTTACAGAAATTCCCGTGGGGGAGGGAAGTCTAAGATGGAGGAGATTTTCAACAGTCTGAGGAAATGACAGATGGCTGATCATCTGCGCGTTCTGTTTGTCTGCATCGCTAACGACGCCCGTTCGCTGATTGCCGAAGCCGTGCTGCGTCACGCTGATCCTGAGCACTTTGAAGCCTTCAGTGCCGGGGTGCGACCGACAAGCGTTGATCCAAGAACGCTTGCGATACTTGAGCACGCCGGAATTTCTGCTGCGGGACTGCGAAGCAAACCCCTTGAGGAATTTGCCGGCATGCCGTTCGATTACCTCATTGATCTGTGTGACAAAGGCTCGGACGAGTTGTCCTACCTGCCTCAGTCCAGCCAGACCATCGCCTGGAGCTTCAAAGACCCGGTCGGGCAAGAGGGAGATGAAGGCTTCAGGCATCTGCTGCAGGAGGTAAACGATCGCATCAAGCTGTTTCTGATGGTTAAAAATCGTCCCCATGAACCTGAAGCTCAGTGAAGCATTCCCTGCCTTTGTAGGCAGCTGGGGATACTTGCGTCCGGTCTAGAACAGCTTGGTCAGCAACCAGTAAAGGCTGCCTGACAAGAGGATCGCAGCGGGGGGGCAGCACCCACGCCATCAGCAGGTTACGAACCATGCGCCACTGCAGACCTGAATTTCGCATCTTTAGTTAGCAAAATTTCAAAATTTCAGTTCCGAGCGCTTCTGTTCAGCGATACCTCGAAAGCCGCGAAAATTGCATCTCAGATGCGATAGGCCGTGATTATTTAATCTCAGAAATAACTTTCTAAAGCATTCTTTTAGGTGGTGAGATACGATGTAAAAACATAGTACGTACCACATTATGAAATAGTAGGAGCAACCATGGGCCGAGGCGGAATCAACAAGGCTGTCGTGCAAAAAGCACGACAGGCGCTGCTGGCCCGTGGTGTACATCCCAGTATCGATGCGGTACGTATCGAACTCGGCAACACCGGATCGAAAACCACGATTCACCGCTACCTGAAGGAACTGGACAACCAGTACCCGGCGCAGCCATTGAGCACGCCGAATCTCAGCGATGCGCTGGCAGCACTGGTCGAGCAACTGGCCGAGCAGTTGCGTGAGGAAGGGGAGGCACGAATCGAGGAAGTGCGCAGCACATTCGAGGCAGAGCGGCAGACGTTGCTGGCGCAGGTGCAGATCAGCCAGCAGGCATTGGCAGCGCTGCAACAGCAGCATGAAATCCAGGCCGCAGCCTTGGCCGGTGAGTCCGCCGCGCTGGCTACCACTCGCAGTACCTTGCAGACTGAGCAGACCCGCAACGCCACACTCAATCAGGCCGTTGGCGAATTGAACCTGCGCCTGGCCGACAAAGACGAGCAGGTGCAGCAGTTTCAGGTCGAGATGCGGCAGTTGCAGCAGACCTTGATCGTCAAGCAGGACGAACTCACGCGCCTGAACCGTGACAACGAAGGCTTGCTGGTACAGATCCGTACGCTCAAGGATGCCCAGCGCACGCTCAAAACCCAGACCGAGCGGCGCCAGACACAAATTCAGGGGCTGGAAGTGAACCTGGCGCAACTCAATGGCTCGCGGGACGAGCTGGAAAAACAGAACCAGAACCTGGCGCTGAGCCTGGCCGAGCGGGTAACCGAATTGCGTCAGCAGTTGCAGTTGATCGGCAAGCTGGAGGCACAGCTACGGCAGGCTGAAAAACTGACGCAGCAGCTTCAGGACACGCCCTGAAGTTTCAGGCGCATCGCGCACCGATCAGACAGCCCGTGAGCCTGTTCGGCAGCTAATATCCGTTGCAGGAAATCGCTGCAGCTTTGCGCGTCGAGCCGCTCAAAGCCCAGGCGTGTATAGAAGGGCGCATTCCATGGCACGTAGGCGAAGGTGGTCAATGTCAGCCCGGTAAAGCCTTGCGTTTGCGCCCAGGCGCTGACTGTGGCGATCAACCGGCGACCTTGTCCTTGGCTTTGCAGCGCTCGCGCCACCGACAGCTCAACGATGTGCCAGTCCTCGCCACAGGCCTGGCCACAGAGAAAGCCCTGTGGACGATCCTGCTCGTCCACCACCACCCAGCTATGGCCAGCAGCGATAAATACGCGATGCTGCGCGGTACCGAGCACGTCTTCGCTGGCGATCCACTGCAGGCCTTCGCAGGCAAGGAAGGCTTGCGCGGCAGAACGCTCGATAGCCGGGAGCAGGTCTGCGTCGTCGTCGCGGGCAGGGCGAATAGTGAAGCGCATGACGGTTATGTCCAATAAAAAACACCGCTATTCAAGTCCGTGATGCGTCCCCCGTCAAGGCCTGGAGCCGCGTAGCAGAGCCTCCGCGGGGCCTTGCAGTTTTTTACTCTCTAGCAACCACAAAAATCATAATTTCGTCATTTCCATCCTTTGCACAGAATGCGACCTACACCCACCCACGACGATCCGCGTGGGAAACCTCAGTAGGGCGCAGCGATGACAAACAATAAAACAGCAATAGACACGCTCGTAGTCGGCGCCGGTCAAGCCGGTGTGGCGATGAGCGAGCACTTGAGCCGACTCGGCGTGCCGCACCTGGTTCTGGAGCGCAACCGTATCGCCGAAGCCTGGCGTACCGGGCGTTGGGATTCGCTGGTTGCCAATGGCCCGGCCTGGCACGACCGCTTTCCGGGTCTGGAATTCGACGGCCTCGATCCCGATGCCTTCGCCGGCAAAGACCAGGTTGCCGATTACTTCGAAGCCTACGCGAACAAATTCAACGCCCCGGTACGCACCGGCGTCGAGGTGACCAAGGTAGAGCGCAATGTCGGTCGCCCTGGCTTCACCGTGGAAACCTCCGAAGGGGTGATCGAAGCCAAAAATGTCGTGGTTGCCACTGGCCCGTTCCAGCGCCCGGTGATTCCGGCCATCGCGCCTGCAGACGGCAAGGTTTGCCAGATGCACTCCGCCGCATACCGTAACCCACAGCAACTGGCAGAAGGTGCCGTGCTGGTGGTGGGCGCCGGTTCTTCAGGTGTGCAGATTGCCGATGAGCTGCAGCGTGCAGGCAAGCAGGTCTACCTCTCGGTCGGCGCCCATGATCGTCCACCACGGGCCTATCGCAACCGCGATTTCTGCTGGTGGCTGGGTGTACTCGGCCTGTGGGACGCAGAGGGTGTACAACCCGGCAAAGAGCACGTCACCATTGCCGTAAGCGGTGCGCGTGGCGGTCATACCGTGGACTTCCGCCGCCTGGCCCAACAGGGCATGACCCTGGTTGGCCTGACCAAGGCAATCAACGACGGCGTGGTGAGCTTCGAATCGAACCTGGCGGATAACATTGCCCGCGGCGACGAAAACTACCTGGCCTTGCTTGACGCCGCCGACGCGTATATCGCCGCCAATGGCCTGGACCTGCCGCAAGAGCCGGAAGCGCGGATCATGCTGCCGGACCCTGACTGCATCAGTAACCCGATACTGGAGCTGGACCTGGCCAAGGCCGGCATCACCACGATCATCTGGGCCACCGGTTATTCGGTCGATTACAACTGGTTGCAAGTCGATGCCTTCAAGGCCGACGGCAAGCCGCAGCACCAGCGCGGCGTTTCCAGCGAACCGGGCATCTACTTCGTCGGCCTGCCGTGGCTGGCCCGTCGCGGCTCCGCGTTTATCTGGGGCGTGTGGCACGACGCCCGGCATATCGGCGAGCACATCATCAAGCAACGCGCCTATTTCGATTACCGGGATGCCTCGCAACGCCAGGCCGAAACCCCCGCAACCCACATTCAATCCGCCAGCCTTATGGAAGTCCGTTGATGCCTACTCATACCCGTATCCGCATGTTCAACACCAAAGACACCTACCCGAACCAGACCCTGGACAACGACCTGTGCCAGGCGGTCCGCGCCGGCAACACCGTGTATGTCCGCGGCCAGGTCGGTACCGATTTCAACGGTCAGCTGGTTGGTCTCGGTGATCCGCGGGCCCAGGCCGAGCAGGCCATGCGCAACGTCAAGCAACTGCTCGAAGAGGCGGGCAGCGACCTGAGCCATATCGTCAAGACCACCACCTACCTGATCGACCCGCGCTACCGCGAGCCGGTGTACCAGGAAGTCGGCAAATGGCTCAAGGGCGTGTTCCCGATCTCTACCGGCTTGGTCGTCAGCGCCCTGGGCCAGCCGCAGTGGCTGATGGAAATCGACGTGATCGCAGTCATCCCCGAATAAGGAGCGTGCCATGACCTTTTCCATCGTCGGTCGCTGCGCCGAAACCGGCCAGCTGGGGATTGCCATCAGTTCGTCGAGCATTGCCGTCGGTGCCCGTTGCCCCTGGCTGCGCTCCGGTGTCGGCGCGGTATCGAGCCAGAACATCACCTTGCCGGCCCTCGGGCCGCAAGTGCTCGATGCCCTGGGCGAAGGCCTGGCGCCGCATCAGGCGCTGGACCATGCACTGACCCGCAACGGCTACAGCCAGTACCGCCAGGTAGCGGTGGTCGATGCGCAAGGGCGTACTGCGGTGTTCAGCGGCAATCATGCCCTGGGCACGCACAACGCTCTGGCCGGTGAGCAATGCGTGGCGGCTGGCAACCTGCTGGCCAACAGCGCGGTGATCGAGCGCATGGTCGAAGCCTTCGAGAACAGCGAAGGCTGCCTGGCGGCGCGCTTGCTGACTGCACTGCAAGCCGGGCAGGACGCCGGCGGGGAGGCGGGGGCGGTGCATTCGGCGGCGCTGTCGGTGGTTGGCGAGCTGGTCTGGCCGATCGTCGATCTGCGCGTGGACTGGGCCGACGAGAACCCTATCGGCGAACTGCAGAAACTCTGGAGCGCCTATGAACCGCAGCTGCAGGACTACCTGACCCGCGCCCTGAACCCGACCCTGGCCCCGAGCTATGGAGTGCCGGGTGATGAGTGAGCTGCGCAGCCGCGCCTTGCTGGCCAGGCTGATCGGTTTTGCCACGGTCAGCCGCGACTCGAACCTGGCGTTGATCGAGTTCGTGCGTGACTACCTGCAAGGCCTGGGGGTGAGTTGCGAGCTGATCTACAACGCCGAGCGCAGCAAGGCCAACCTGCTGGCCAGTATCGGGCCGGCAGTGGCGGGCGGCGTGGTGCTGTCGGGGCATACCGATGTGGTACCGGTGGACGGCCAGCCCTGGACGGTTGAGCCGTTCGCCCTCAGCGAGCGCGATGGCAAGCTCTACGGCCGCGGTGCGGCGGACATGAAAGGCTATCTGGCTTCGGTACTGGCCGCGGTGCCGGTGTTTCTTGCAAGTCCGCTACGCCGCCCCGTGCACCTGGCGTTTTCGTATGACGAAGAGGTGGGTTGCCTGGGGGTGCGCAGTCTGCTGGAAGTGCTGCCACAACGTATTCCTCATCCGGCCCTGTGTCTGATCGGCGAGCCGACTGAACTCAAGCCTGTGCTGGGTCACAAAGGCAAGCTGGCGATGCGTTGCCATGTACACGGCGCACCGTGCCACTCGGCCTATGCGCCGTATGGCGTGAACGCCATCGAACAGGCGGCACGCTTGATCGGTCGCCTGGGTGAGATCGGCCAGCGCCTGGCCGCGCCAGAGCACCACGATGAGCGTTTTGATCCGGCGTTCTCCACGGTGCAGGTCGGGGTGATCCAGGGCGGCACGGCGCTGAACATCGTGCCGGCGGATTGTCGCTTCGACTTTGAGGTGCGCGCCTTGCCGGCGTTCGAGCCGCAGGCGGTAGTCGACGAACTGCAACGCTACGCCGAGCAGACGCTGTTGCCGGCCATGCAGGCGGTCAAGGCTGACACGGCGATTCGCTTTGAGCCGATTTCGGCCTATCCGGGTTTGGCCACCGCACCTGAAAGCGCCGCCGCGCAGCTGGTGGCGCAACTGTGTGGCAGCGACGACTTCAGCACCGTGGCCTTTGGCACCGAAGGTGGTTTGTTCGACCAGGCCGGGATCCCGGCGGTGGTCTGTGGTCCCGGCAGTATGGACCAGGGCCACAAACCCGACGAATTCGTCAGTGTCGAGCAAATGGCGGCCTGCGACCGCCTGATGGACCGCCTGGCCGAGTACCTGTCCAACAATTGATAACATTATCGCGGGGCAAGCC